>JBCBTL010000802.1:0-1735 GCA_039818705.1 Cyanobacteria bacterium J06639_1 | reverse complement strand
CATGCCGCCCAGCGTGCGCAGCGGCGGCTGTTGCTCTTGAGGTTTCCTCGTGGCGGCATTGATAAGCGGTTTTCCCGTCATGCTTTGGCTGAAAATGTTGAAAAGCTGAAACAGCGAATACGCCAACCGGAACGGAATCAGAAGCAAATCCTTGAGAAATTGCACCAAGTCGAAGCCGCCACCAAACGATTTGTAGGGTCGGCGAATGTAGTAAATCCAGCCGTCTGCTGTGGCTCGGGGGCCTAAAAGATCGAATTTTGGATATTCCGCCAGCACCGCAATATCCTGGGTCTGAAAATCTAGCTCCATCACTGAAAACGGAGCGCGATCGACCACGAATCCCTGGTCGTTTCGGCGCACCCCAGCCGATTGATAAATCAGCGCCTTTTCTTTGTGGGGAATCCAACGAGGGGCAGAGTCCACGGAATCCCCTTCGGTTAAATCCCTTGGGCGGTGACTGCTGGGATCGAGCGTGGCGATATTTGCCATACCCGTTGGATAGCTTTTGGTACAGGCCAACAGATGATGCTTGGCACTGAAATCGAGATCGTTAACGTGAAATTCGGTGTTGTGAAATAGGCGCTGTTCGCTGTTCGTGTCGGAGTCGTAGCGAAAGAGTCCCCCCATCTCAGCCGATTCGAGAGAGTAAATCAGCTTGCCATCGTCCATTCGGCAAAGACTGGTAATCGTGACCGGCACGGTGGCTTCTGAGGGCTGAGCGATCGCCTGTGCCCCAGCGGGCTGCATCATGTTCTGAATGCCTCGATTCCGCATGGCCTGACGCCGTTCGATTTGTAGGCGACGCTCCTGCACCGACTTGCCGAACTCACTTTCAACTTCGCGGACGGCCTGACTGCCCTGCTTCAGGTAAAGCTTGCCCTGAGCCAAATACGCAATATTCGATGAAAAGGTAAGTGACAACGGTCGCTCCCACTCTAGCCATAAACACTGCATCACTCCTGCATATTGTCTCTTATCTATTCGCGATCGCGTCAGGGATGCGGGCGAGTCGCGACAACAGGTGACCCATAAGCTAGCTTGACGCACCTTTGCACAGTTATTACATTGTCAGTACGTACTCCGGGAGAGTTGTCATGTCTGCACCTGCAAAGCCCTTGGTTAAAATTCGCAAGACCGGGAACTCGGCATCCATTACGTTGTCTAAGCCCGTTCTCGAACACCTCGGGGCTCGCGAGGGAGATACGTTGCAGCTCGACCTCGTGAATGGCGGGCTAGAGGTGCGCGTGGTAGAGCCTGAATTCGAGCGCGCGATGGATATCTACCGAGAATTCAGTCGTGAACATCGCGGCGTGATGTCGGAGTTGGCGAAATGACTCCGGTTTGGCTGTCTCTCGATATTGTGCTTGCCGTTCATACCGAGTCGATTCGGCAGTACGGCGGCTTAGATGGCTTGAGAGATGAGGGCTTGCTGCTATCGGCGCTGGGGAAGCCGCAGAATATCTATCAGTACGAGTCGCAGGACATCTTCGATCTAGCGGCTGCGTATGGATTTGGCATTGCCAAAAATCACGCCTTTATTGATGGCAACAAACGGACGGCACTCGCTTCTATGGCTGTCTTTTTAGGGTTGAACAGATATATCTTCTGCGCTCCAGAACCACGCACTATTGGCTTCGTCATAAACTTTTCTTCGGGAAGACAAACTAAAACAAGTGTGTCTGAATGGTTGCGTAAGCACTCACTCCAAGAAGTATGTGAGGATAACTAGACCGCA
>JBCBTL010000801.1:0-1735 GCA_039818705.1 Cyanobacteria bacterium J06639_1 | reverse complement strand
GTTTCGCGTTTGCACTCCTCGTGCAGGATGGTGAGATAGCGTTCGCGTTTCTCTCCTTCAGCCCCCAGCAGTAACATGCGAATCGCCATCTGCATGTTCGCGAGGGGCGATCGCAGCTCGTGAGAGACGGTCGAGACGAATTCATCTTTCGCGAGATTGGCCGCGCGCTCGCTTTTTAAGAGGCGATCGCGTTCGACTTCCATTTTTTTGCGTTCGGCAATTTCGAGGCGAAGCTGGTCGTTAGCCTGTTTGAGATCGCGATTTTGGTTGGCGAGCTGCTGGTAGAGTGACTGGATGGTGAGTTGATGTTCGACGCGAGCGATCGCCTCTTCAATTTGAAAGGGCTTAGCGATGTAGTCAGCGCCACCTAGAGAAAACGCCTTCACTTTATCGATCGGTTCGTCGAGAACGCTCAAGAAAATAATCGGAATTCGTTGGGTTATTGGATTCGATTTGAGCTGTTTGCATACCTCAAACCCGTTCATTTCTGGCATTTTGATATCCAAAACGATCAGGCTGGGTGGCGCAGCTCGAACCCCCGTGAGTGCCATAGCGCCGCTGATTGCCTTGCGAACCTTATAGCCGCGATCGCTGAGAGCAGTAGCCAACACGTTCAGACTATCGATTTCATCATCGACAATCAAAATACTCGGTTCTGGCGATGCCGATGCGTTGACACTCATTGATTAACGAGATACCTAGAAAAAACAGCTTCGATTAGATTCAGGCTAGCAGCATTTACGAGCGCACTGCCCATTTCGAGAGTTCCATAATCCGATCGAAACGGACGGATGCGGCCAAAGCCGCGATCGTTGTTTTCACGTCATCGCGCTCGGCGGGGAGGCGCGCCAGGGTGGCGCTGACGAGGTCTTCATCGAGGCGCTCCGCTGCCCGATACAGATCGGCGACCCAGTCGGCGGAAAGGCGTTTGACTTGCGCTCGACACTCCTGCCAGTTCGAGGCTTCTCTGTGGCTTTTAAGCAGTGGATTGGGCGCTATGTTAGCCTCTAACGCTTCATCTGCATAGCGGAAGCGCACCCCGAGATGTTCGCTCAGTTTGGCGTAGAGGGTTTCGGCTCGAAACGGCTTGCGCACGAAGTCATCACACCCTGCGGCTAGCACCAAATCTTGCTCGTCATCGAGGGTACTGGCCGTCAGAGCGAGAATCGGGATGGAGTTCAGCTTGGGGTCGGCTTTGAGGTGGCGGGTGGCTTCAAGACCGTCCATGACGGGCATACGCACGTCCATCCAAACTAGATGAGGATGCCAACTCCGACATAAGTCGATGCCTGCTGCGCCATGCTCGGCTTCACGCACCTCAAATCCCAGCGGTTCTAAAAGCTGAACGAGTAACTCGCGGTTTTGCCATTTATCTTCGACCACCAAGATGCGATAGGAGGGTTGATGTGGTGCGAGGCCGATGACTTGATGCTTCGGTACGAGAGCGGGACTGTCAGCTTTGCCAGCGCGATCGGCCAGAACGTGGAAGGTTACGCTGCTGCCTTCACTCAAGGTGCTTTCGATGTGAATGTCACCTCCCATCATTTGAATAAAGCGGCGGGAGATCGCGAGCCCTAACCCCGTTCCCTGCTGCGATCGCACTCCGGCTGTCCCCTGCGAAAAGGCTTGAAACAACTTGTCAAGATCTTCAGCGGAAATGCCTTCACCCGTGTCTTCGATCGCAAAATCGAGCTGGAGAGTTTGGGTTGAGTCACTCTCTTCCCGCTCGTGCCAG
>JBCBTL010000800.1:0-1744 GCA_039818705.1 Cyanobacteria bacterium J06639_1 | reverse complement strand
TGGCCGCTCGTCGGGAATACGGAACTGCCCGCCACGAATAAATTACCCGTGCCCCGCCAATCCCACCTTCACGGCGGTGGCGCTAGCGATTCGACTCGCCGATCGCGTGAAAAATTACTTACCGACCAGCGCTAGAATCGCGATCGCAGAACCTTCTACCTAGCGGAATTTGACGAGATAAGATGAGCGAGATCGGACAAAAAACACTCCCCGGTTCCAGCGGCGCGAGTAATGCGAGGGTGACCTGAATGGCGGAAGTGTTGTGTACGGTTGTGGTCGTTCCGAGGGATCGCTTCGGCTGTACGCGCGCGTCTCTAGACGCTCTCTATCGAGAGACTTCGTGCCCATTCGAGCTGATTTACGTCGATGCGGGTTCTCCGGCTTCGGTCAGCGCGTATTTAGCCGAGCAAGCCCGCGATCGCGGCTTCACGCTACTGCGATCGCCCGACGTGTTGTTCCCCAATCAGGCGCGCAATCTCGCGATCGCTTACGTGAAAACGCGGTATGTAGTCTTTCTCGACAATGACGTACGCGTCACCTCTGGCTGGCTGCAAGCGCTAGTGCAGTGCGCGTCAGACACCGAGGCCGATGTCGTTACGCCGTTGATCGCCCTCGACGGACGCGTCCATTCAGCCGGAGGAGCGACCGAGCTAGCAGCGGACGGCGAAGGATGGCGACTGCAGGTGGATCGCGGCTGTCAAGATCGACCGCTGGCGGAAGTGAAGGAGGGCTTGACCCGCTGTGCTGCGGGTTTGGCCGATTTTCACTGCATCTTGTTCGATCGCGATTTTTTGCAGCGGATGGGTTCTTTTGACGAGCGCATGGCGAACACGCAGGAGCAAATCGACATGTCGCTGACGGTGGGTCAGTTGGGCGGCGAGATCGTGTTCGAGCCGAGCAGTTTGGTGCATTGGGAGCCCCACGCCCCGCTCGCGATCGCCGATCTGTTTTTCTTCATGGTGCGCTGGAGCGATGCCTTTCAGGTGGACAGTTTGCATCACCTGCGGGACAAGTGGCGCGTGCGCGAAGATGATTACTTCACCACTCGGTATCAGTCGGTAGGCTGGCAGCGGCACGAACCTCTGCTCGATCCGATCGCCGCTCGGTACGCGCCCCTCGATCGCGTCTTGGGCAAGCTCGTTCCCTGGAAAGACGGTGCGAAACCTTTGCGCAGCGTCATGTTGCGAGTCGAACGCGCGCTCAATCGCTACCTGTCGCAGTATTACGCTCGTCGCCAAACGCGCTCGACCCGCGAGGCAAGCGCTCGGCATTCATGAACGTCTTGCAGCACTATCGCTCGAAAGTCTCCAGCGCGATCGCGAACCGATTCGTGCGGAATTTGGGCTGGTTGAGCGGTGCAGAACTGATCATCCGCGTCTTTCGCTTGCTGACCACAGTCTTTCTGGCTCGGTTCCTCAGCGAATACGACTACGGCCTGGCGGCGATCGTGCTCACCGCCCACGAAATCATCCAGGTTTTGGGGGATACGGGCATCAGCGAAAAACTGATTCAGGCCGACCCTGCCGAAGTGGACGAGCTTTGCCAGTCGGCCTTTTGGCTCAACTGGACGATTTCTCTATCGCTATTTGCGTTGCAATGTACTGTTGCATGGCCGATCGCGCATTTTTATCGCGATCCGAACCTGATCGGCCCGATTTGCGTCCAGGCGATCGCGTATCTCATCGTTCCCCTTGGCAGCATTCAGTCTTCGATGATCAAGCGCGAGAATCGCTTGCAAATTAAT
>JBCBTL010000799.1:0-1748 GCA_039818705.1 Cyanobacteria bacterium J06639_1 | reverse complement strand
ATCGACACTTCCACCACGTCGGTAGCAGGCTGCGACCACACCTCCAGCCGTCCCCCCGATTTGCTGCGGTGAATTGCCAACGCAATCAATTCGGACAGGATCATCTCCAGCCGCCCCAAATCCCCCCGAATGATGACATTCGTTTCGCCGTGCACCCGCGACCACAGTTTGCTGCGCTCGATTTGGGGCTGCAAGCGCAGCAGCGTCCGCCGAATCAGCTTCGTCAGCGACACGCGATGGTTGCCGGTGCGAACGTACCAGTACTCCTGTTTCACCAGTGGGCCTGCATGCGTCGACATCTCGCGCAGCCCTTGGGTCACTTCCGAAATGCGATCCCACTGCGCTGCGCCCTCTCGCTCTTCGGCGGGAGGCATGACTTTCTTCAACTGCCGCCACCCCGATGCGATCCCCGCCTGAAAGTACGTGAGATAGCGGTGTTTGAACCAGTTCAACTGACTGAGTTCGCCGACTCTCAACGAGTAGGCGCGCGCATCGTAGAGCCGGCTGAGAGTACTGCAAAATGCCAGCCGCACCCGCTCGATCGCCATCAAATGATAAGGCTGCCAGTGGCGCTCCGCCTCGGCTCCCACCACGATAATGCTGGCCCAGTCGATCGGGCCGGGGGGGAGAGGCATACAGGCGATCGCGGTAACCTGTCCCAAATTCGGCGCGTCCAACCATACCTGCGTGGCATCGCTCAACTGGTCGGCAGCAAAAGAAACCGGCCCAGCCGATTGAAAACTTGCTTGGACGAGCGGGTCGCTGTCGAAGGCAAATTCAGTTTTCGGATCGGCACTGACGGCAAATCCTTCTCCTTGATAGCTGGCATGGATGAACCCAGCTCGAACCCGTCCGTTTGCCTTCATCAACGTCCGATTGAAAATACCAACCAGCGGCGCGTCCAGCAGTACAGTCAGCGCGTGTTGCGTGTTCCGAAACAGCTCGTCTTCCGAGTGCGATCCCAGCAGGCTTTTCAGTAAGACGCTCAAAGCGTTGGTGATGCGAGTTTGGCCGGTTTGAGACTGGACGAGTTCCCATTGGCGAAACGCGACACCCAGTTGACGTGCTACGGCACGAACGGCGTAGCGTTCGTCACTCGTCCAGGCTCGCGGTTCCTCATATCCCACCACCACGATCGCCTCCACCGGGCGTTCGCTCACGTTTTCCGCATCAGACAGTCCCGTATGTGCGGCCAATAGCGATCGCACTCCCCCCGCCGTTAGCTCAGCACTCCATGAGGTCAAGCGCAAGTCGTTGGGATAGTCTTCTGAGGCCACGGCATCATCGACGTGCCACAACTCCAGCCAGTCGGCCTGACTGAGGGGACCGAACGTCGAGTTGAACGTGCGCGTTCCCTTGATGGCGGATGACGGTTGCAGGCGAAACCCCTGAATTTCCGGGGCGTACACGAGCATCAAACAAGTGGTGGCGTTGAGCTGATGAGCGAGATTATCCGCCGCTTGGCGCAGCGTTAGCTCCCAATCCGTTTGCGAATAAATCGATCGCGCTACGCTCGACCGAATCGACTGCGAGCGGTTGAGATCGAACAGTCGCGATCGCGCTTCCTCCAGCGGCTCGACCAGCGCCAAATATTGAGCCGCTCCCGTGACGAATTTTTGCTCCGGATCCGACCACGCGCGCGACTGGGGCGATGTAACGAGCAAAAATCCCAGCAAGCGCCCCTCAAACAACAGGGGCGCCTTGAAGGCATCCGCAGCCTGCGTCGCCGCCTCGCCGAGTTGCATGAG
>JBCBTL010000798.1:0-1750 GCA_039818705.1 Cyanobacteria bacterium J06639_1 | reverse complement strand
CAAAGAGATTTCTCCTGGTTTTGGATACGAGCCGCCGCCCACCAACGCCGCCCCTGACGCGGAGTGATGGGGAGAGCGGAAAGGGCGATCGCGAATCAACGGCAAGCGAAACTCCTCGGAAGCATTCCCCTGCTGCCGCAAAAGTCCGGTGACCGAATAAATCTGAGTCACTTCGAGAATTTCATCCCAGCTCAGATCGGGCAAAATTCCCGGCAAGCGCTTTGCCAGCATCGTTTTCCCCGCCCCCGGACTGCCCACGAACAGGACATTATGACCTCCAGCCGCCGCAATTTCCAAGGCGCGACGGGCGTGGGCTTGGCCTTTCACGTCGGCTAAATCAGGAATAAAGCGATCGCTCTCCCCCTGCAAATCTTCAGGCGACACCCGCACCGGCTCGAACTGTTGCGGGTTTTGCAGCCATTGAGTTACCTCCTGAAGCGATCGCAGCCCGTACACCTCCAGTCCTTCTACTAATGCGGCTTCCATACCGTTGGCGATCGGCACGACGATCCGCTGCATGCCCATCCGTTTTGCCGCTGCAGCGACAGGCAACACCCCTGTTACGGGACGGAGCGTGCCATCCAGACTGAGTTCGCCCAGAAATAAGGTGTCATCCAGTGCAGACGTTTCAATTTGTTCGGATGCGGCCATTAGACCCAGCGCGATCGGCAAATCGAAGCTTGGCCCTTCTTTGCGCAGATCGGCTGGGGCAAGATTGATCACCACTTTGCGGGGCGGGAAGGCAAATCCCGAATTCTTGATGGCCGCTCGCACCCGTTCTTTTGCTTCCTGAATCGCCTTATCCGGCAATCCCACCATCAACACCTGCGGCAGACCGCCCGCAACATCTACTTCAACAGCCACCTGCAAGGCTTGTAACCCTAGCAGCGTCGCCGACCACACTTTTGCAAACATGTCAGTCTCAATACCCGTGCCAATGCATTCCTTCAACCTACCCATCGCAGTATCGTTTTCACGCGCTCGAAGGGGAGCGATCGCAGATCTTGATACTCCCAAGCACTGCGAGTCTGGCTGAAATCTTCACTGAAGCCCGAAAAGCGCGCCCGGCGATCGCGGCCCACATACTCCTACCCGTCAGCTCGGTTCGGGTGCAGGTGTCGGGTAAAGATCGAGCGGGTTGTATCGGTTCATTGCCGAGGGGAGATCTCGGGCGATCGCCACCTCCACCGCATCTGCTGTCGCGTCAATGACTTCCGCCAAATACTTTTGCTCGCGAGGGGTAAACCCACCCAAAACGTGAGAAATCGTTTCTTTATTTGCCCCAGGCGAGCCAATCCCCATCCGCACGCGCGGAAACTGCTGCGAGCCGAGATGCTGCACCAAAGATTTCATCCCGTTGTGGCTGCCCGCCGACCCCGACTGTCGCAATCGCAGCCGTCCGAAGGGAATATCCATGTCGTCGTAAATCACCAAAATGGCCTGGGGCGGCAGCTTGAACCAGTCCATCACCGCTCGAACCGACTGGCCGGAGCGATTCATGAAGGTCTCGGGCTTCAACAGGCGTAATTTGTTTCCTTTGGGGCCGCGACCTTCGCCGTAAAGTCCTTGGAAACGCGAGTTGGATTTGAGGGCGATCGCGTAGCGCTGACTCAAGCGATCGACTGCCATAAAGCCGCAGTTGTGGCGCGTCCCCTCATACTTCGCACCAGGATTGCCTAACCCCACTACCAGCTCGATAGTCGGCGATCGCGTGTCGTCTCCCACGTCAGCTAGCGTCCTCGATCTCTAA
>JBCBTL010000797.1:0-1753 GCA_039818705.1 Cyanobacteria bacterium J06639_1 | reverse complement strand
CACGTGGCTGTGGGCACGGGCACGATGAAGGTGAACCAAGCTGATATCAAAACCCTGCAAGCGGGCATCCGCAGCCGCGCCGCCGAGAAAATTCGCGGCGGTGAAGTGATCAAAGTAGAAGCTCACCCCATTCCCGAACATCCGCGTCCCCGGCGCGTCGTCGGTCGCGTGGCGCTCGTGGGCGATGCCGCTGGCTACGTCACCAAATCTTCGGGTGAAGGCATCTACTTTGCCGCCAAGTCTGGCCGCATGTGTGCGGAAACCATCGTGGAGATTTCCAATCAGGGCGCGCGCATTCCCTCTGAATCTGAGATTAAGCGCTACCTGAAAAAGTGGGATCGCCAGTACGGGATGACCTACACGGTGCTGGATATTTTGCAGCGCGTGTTTTACCGCTCCAACGCCACCCGCGAAGCGTTCGTGGAAATGTGCGACGATCGCGACGTGCAAAAGATGACCTTCGACAGCTACTTGTACAAAACGGTGGTTCCGGCCAACCCAATCAAGCAGCTCAAAATCACGCTCAAAACCATCGGTAGTTTGTTGCGCGGTAACGCTCTCGCTCCCTAGCGTCCGATGTTTGCGGTTCCTCACCCAGTCTGGCGCTGATGTCTGACGCTGACATTCCCTTCACCCTCGACCAACTGCGCATCGTGAAAGCGATCGCGGAGTGCGGCAGTTTCCGCAAAGCCGCCGAACGGCTGTTCATCTCGCAGCCCGCCGTCAGCTTGCAGGTGCAAAATTTAGAAAAGCAACTGCAAGTGATGCTCTTCGAGCGGGGCAGCCGTCGCGTTACCCAAACGGAAGCGGGTTCGCTGCTAGTGGAATACAGCGAAAAGATCCTCAACCTCAGCGAAGAAGCCTGTCGCGCCCTCGTGGATTTGCAAGAGCTCAAACGAGGGACGCTAGCGCTGGGAGCCAGCCAGACCGTAGGAACTTATGTAATGCCAAAGCTCATCGGCGAGTTTCGGCGCACCCACCCCCACATCACCGTGCAGCTTCAGGTGTTGTCCACCCGGCGCATTTCCCAAGCCGTTTTAGAAGGGCGGCTGGATTTGGCGATCGTAGGTGGCACAGTGCCGTCAGAGGCCAGCAAACAGCTCGAACTCATTCCCTACGCCCGCGACCAATTCGTTTTAGTCGTTGCAAATCCCGAATCGAGCAACGCTCAGTTCAGTTTCGACCTACCCGTGCGGGTCGTCCCCGGCGAGAAGTCGTATATTCCTCGGGAAGACTTGTACAAGCTGCCCTTCATTACGCTGAACTCTCAATCCACGACCAAGAAGGTCATCGATGCGGCGTTAGACTCCTGCGGTATCGATCCGACCCAGTTTCGGGTGGAAATGGAGTTGAGTTCTCTGGAGGCTATTAAAAATGCGGTGAAAGCAGGCTTAGGCGCTGCGTTCCTCTCGCTAACTGCCGTAGGCTCAGACTTAACAGATGGATTGCTTTATCGCCTCTTCGTGCGAGATTTGGAGGTCGAACGCGATCTCAACATGATTTACAATCCGCATCGCTATCAGTCGCAGGTGGCGCGCACGTTCCGACGCGAGCTGTTCAAGTGCGACAGTCCGTAGCCTGATTGACGGACAAAAGAAAAGCTCTGGTGATATCAACTAAGTCACCTCGGAGTATAGACAAGCGTCAAGAGCTTGAATTCCAGTCGATAGGTTCGCTGGCGATGCTGCGCAGTCGAGGCTTTGGCCGGGTCAGGGTCGTGATGAGTGAACAAGCGCACTTGAGTGAGCAGTAG
>JBCBTL010000796.1:0-1754 GCA_039818705.1 Cyanobacteria bacterium J06639_1 | reverse complement strand
ATTTTTCTAAAGCTTCTTCCCGAGCGCCGTGCAAATTATGGAAGTGCTGACCAAATTCACGTGAATAAAACGTGAGCGAACCGTCTGCGGTGGTGGTGGTGCTGTAAGACTGTATTTCTGAAACTTCACCGCTGCTTGGCGTGTCGGGGGAAGAATTGAGTTCGCTCTCAAAGCTCGACACGATCGCGTACTACTGCCGTTCGCCAGCCCCGAGGAAGTGGAAGAAGACGGAGACGAAAAAGCGCATCGATGCCGCACCCAACAGCAATGCAATGGCCACGCGAGGCTCTTGGCGATCGGCAGCAACCAACAGTTCTGAGATTCCCTCAAATGCGGGCAACAGGGCGCTGGAAAACAGCGCGGGAAAGGCGATCGCTACCATAACTAACACTCCTCAGCGTGGTGGAACGGCTCGCAAGCCTTTCCAATCGTCAGTGTGCTCTGGATACCTTGCGACGACTGTGATTTCGATCGCAAAGTAATTCATCTTCACCTTAATGCTCCCTATCCTGCCCGCCTTTTTAGGCATGAATACCTCTTCTTAACTAAATGTGCCGAAAGCCGAAGATCTCGCCGATCTTCGGGTGCAAACGGGCACTTTCGATACCGTTTTCGCGTCTCACGTCGATTGGAGTTGAGGCGAACAGGCGATCGCGAACGAACTGGGCAATGGCAAGATGCACGCAGAGCGCATTCTGGGGCTGAATCGTGCGAATTTTGCAAATCAATAATTCCGATACGAAAGGGGGAGCTGCTCGCGTGGCTTACATGCTGAGCCAGGGATTGCGCGATCGCGGTCACGAGATTGAATATTTGGTCAAAAGTAAGCACGCGGACGAGTCTTGGATTGTCGAAGCCGGTTTACCTCAGAAAACGGGACGGACGGTAAGCGATCGCGTCATTCACCGCCTCGGCTTGAACGGATTGAGTTTGAATAGCGCGTTTCCCAAAAGTTTGGGGCGAAAGTATATCGAGCAATTCGATCTGATTCACCTGCACGACTTCATGGGGTTTCAGTTCAATACGATTCACCTGGCCTGGCTGTCGAGTTTGCGTCCGACAGTATGGACGCTGCATACGATGTGGCCGCTGACGGGGGGATGTTTGTATGCGTACGACTGCGATCGCTGGCAGCGCTCCTGTGGGGCGTGTCCGCAGTTCGGCGAGTTTCCGCTGTTGTGGCTGCACCGGGACGGGTCGCGAGGCATTCGCGCGATTAAGAACTGGACTTATGGGCGATCGCGCTTGTATCCGGTGGGCGTGTCGGAGTGGATTTCTCAGGTGAGTCGCGAGGGCATTCTCGGACGGTTCGATATTCGGACGATTCTCAATCCGGTCAATACAGAAGTGTTTCACCCGATCGACAAGACTGAGGTGAAGCAAAAGCTAGGGATTCCGCCAGCCGCAAAAACGATTATGTTCTCGCTAGCCGCGAATTTGCTGGACAAGCGCAAAGGCGTGGACGTGATTCTCGAAGCGCTGCCTCAATTGCAGGGAGAGGGTTACTTTTTGATTCCTTTATCGATATCTGCTCAGAGCGAAGAGATGCAAAGCGTCTTCGCGCGGTTCCCCAGTTTGGAGCCGCGCCACATTTCCGATCCTGCCGAATTGAATATTCGCTACAACGCCGCCGATCTGCTGTGGCATCCCAGTTTGGCCGACACGTCATCACTCGTCACCCTAGAAGCGTTTGCGGCGGGCACTCCCGCGATCGCCACTCGCATCGGCGGCGTGCAGGAAATCGTCACGGAGGG
>JBCBTL010000795.1:0-1758 GCA_039818705.1 Cyanobacteria bacterium J06639_1 | reverse complement strand
AGTGACTTTCGAGATGGAGTTTTCTAGGCATAGCTCCATTCTAAACGTTTCGGGGGTAAGTTACACGGATTTGGTATTAGAAGAAGCCGATTTCCAAGCTCTCGAATCACTACTCAAAAGTGCCGATCGCGCGATCGCTAACGGCGAACAAATCTTGGGACGTTCGCTAGGAGAAGAATTTCACCGTTACCTCGCCAATAAAGTGGGAAATCAGCGACTGCGATCGCACATCGAACAGATGCAAGAACACGTTGATCGCGTGCGTCCTCTGATCTGGCAGAAAGGCTTAGCTCCAATCGAGCGATCGGCTCAGCAACACTGGCAAATTTTTCACGCCCTCAAACGCGGGGACGCTCACAAAGCTGAAGCACTGATGACCGAACATACCATTTGGTTTGAGGCCGAGTTAGCTGCTGCCTTGCAGTACGCGTACTGAACGCAGACTGGCCTGCTCCTTTACATGGTTAAAGGAATTTGGCGATCGCTCAACTGTCCCAGAACTGGATGTGATACCGATAGCCCTGTTCGGTGAGAAAAAGCTGACGATGCCGAGCGAAGTCTTCTTCACAGGTGCGCGACGACACGAGGGAATAAAACTGAGCCTCGCGACCGTCTTGCTTAGGGCGTAGAATGCGTCCGAGCCGCTGGGCCTCTTCCTGACGCGAGCCGTACTTGCCTGACACCTGAATCAACACGTCCGCATCGGGCAGATCGAGGGCGAAGTTACCCACGCGCGACAATACTAGTCCGGTAATCTCGCCGCTGCGAAAGGCCGTAAAAAGGCGATCGCGTTCTTGTTGCTTGGTCTTCCCAGTAATTATTGGGAAGTTAACTTGGTCGGCGATCGCGCGGAGCTGATCGAGATACTCGCCAATGATCAACACGCGGTGGCCGGCTTCTCGGGCGAGCAATGCCTGAATGACCTCCAACTTGAGCGGGTTCTCGGCGGCGATGCGAAACTGATGGCGGCGCGAGGCGATCGCGTAATCCATTTGGCGGGCTTCCGTTTGCGCCACCCGAACTTCAGTACAGTTGGCCGCAGCAATGAAACCTTCTTCCTCTAGCTCGCGCCAGGGCACGTCATAACGTTTCGGCCCGATGAGAGCGAAGACGTCGCCTTCGCGTCCGTCTTCTCGGATCAACGTTGCGGTGAGTCCCAAGCGACGGCGAGCTTGGAGTCGAGCGGTCATGCGAAACACGGGGGCAGGCAACAGGTGAACTTCGTCGTAGATAATCAGCCCCCACTCTTGGCGGTCGAACAGGCTGAGATGAGGAAAGTCATCGTCTTGACTGGCTCGGTAGGTGAGGATTTGATAGGTTGCCAGCGTCACTGGGCCAGTGGCTTTGTGCTGCCCGCTGTATTCCGCAATGCGATCGGGCGTGAGATTGGTTTTGTCCGACAGTTCTCGCTGCCACTGGTGCACGGAGGTGAGGCTGCTGGTCAGGATGAGGGTTTTGGCCTGAATCGCTGCCATTGCTGCCATGCCGACCATCGTTTTGCCCGCCCCACACGGCAAGACAATCGTGCCGCTGCCGCCGTGCGCCCCTCCTGCTTGATAAAACAAATCAGCAGCCGTCTGTTGATAGGGCCGCAATTGAAACGGGACGCCCGTTCGGGTGGTACTCAATAGGTCTATGGGTAACGCGTCCCCGTCTGCATAGCCTGCGAGGTCTTCGGCTGGATAGCCTGCGGCTAACAGGGCTTGTTTGAGCACGCCCCGGTGGTCGAGAGCTACTGCAAATGAAGTTGGCGAGAGG
>JBCBTL010000794.1:0-1759 GCA_039818705.1 Cyanobacteria bacterium J06639_1 | reverse complement strand
ACAGGATTTCAATATTTTTGTTACGATAAGTGAAAATTACAATCGAGAAATGGCCTGGACTTTAATTGTCGTGACGAGCTTAGTGATGTGGGCGCTACACCTTATGGAAGGTGCCGTCCAGCGTCAGGAGTTCTCGCGCATGTTGGCTGGCATGTTAGTTGTGGCGGCTGCAGGTGGAGTGTTGACTACTTACTTCATTATGAGTGATTACGTTGCATTTCTACATGAAACTACATCTTTATCGGTCTCGGGCGAATGGGTGACTGATTATGCAGCTTTGACTGAGGGGCTGAACTGACCGCCACCCCAAGATTCACCACCCCAGGATTCATCCTCCAGAGCTAATCATCGCCACCTGAAATGGCTGCCTCCCTCCCTGGGCACTGTCCTCGTCTTGTAAGATATTTATAAATCTTCACAATGAGCGTGTCATGTCTGCCGATCCGTTCCTCAACCCGCCGCTGTACGCTGCGATCGCCGTTACGAACTTTTTCGCAGTCGTTTTCGGTCTGATTTTCAAAGACATGTTGGAGTATCAAGTCGGACGCTGGCAGTTCAATCGGGACGTGCAGGCAGAGGTTGAGTACAAGCGCCCCGATTTGTTGTTTGCTTTCGCTTGTACCTGTTTCTTCGCATTTCTGTTCTCGGGCTGCTGCCTGTTACTGCTCGCGTTTCCGCCCTCGCTAGCATTTGGCATTGCGGGTGCGATGGTGGGAGTGACCGCGCTGCTGATTTGGGTGCAGATGGGGTCTTTGCTGAAGATGTTGGTCGTGGGAGGCTCGGAGGCGATGACGCTGGATGCGTGGGCGCTGGGTCTCGATGACGACGGTGACTCTGCAAGCGATGACACTTCTAACACTGAGGCGGATGCCGAACTGGACGCTGCAGATGACGAGTCTGTAGAAGAGGCGGCTGAGGCGCAAAGCTAAAGCAAAGCCTAACAACTGATAGCGATCGCGGCAGGGTGGCTGCATGTTCGATACCGTTGAGGTATTGACAGCGCTGGGGGTAGTGGCGTGAGCGTTTCTTTGGCGGGAGATATCGGCGGCACGAAGACGCTCCTGCGACTCTCGCGATCGCATGCGGATAAAACTAATTCAGGCAAAACTAATTCGGGCAAAACCGAGCTAGAACTGCTGCTGGAAGAGCGTTACGTTAGCGCCGACTTCCCCGATTTGGTGCCGATCGTGCGTCAGTTCTGCCAGCAGGCTGACGATCGGGGTTTGCTTCAGGCGAACGACTTGAAAACAGCCTGTTTCGCGATCGCCGGCCCCGTGGTCAACGACACGGCTAAACTCACCAATCTCTCGTGGGAACTGCAAACCGAGCGCCTTCAGCAAGAGTTGCAGCTCGAGCGCGTGTCGTTAATCAACGATTTTGCCGCGATCGGCCACGGCGTGACTGCTTTACCCGAAGATGATGTCGCAATTTTGCAAGACGCTCCCGTACGCTCCGATGCGCCCATCGCCGTGATTGGAGCGGGCACGGGGTTGGGGGAGGCGTTTGCGTTTTGGGAGGGCGATCGCCTCAAAGTCCACGCATCAGAAGGGGGACACGCTGGCTTTGCCCCCCATTCCGGGGCTGAGGTCAAACTTTTGCAATATCTGTTGAAACGACATCGGCGGGTTTCGACCGAGCGCGTGGTGTCGGGTCAAGGGATCGTCGCGATCTATCAGTTTTTACGCGATACCGACTTCGCCCCCGAGAGCGAGGTTATTGCCGAAGCCGTTCGAGTGTGGGAACGCGATCGCAGCATCGA
>JBCBTL010000793.1:0-1764 GCA_039818705.1 Cyanobacteria bacterium J06639_1 | reverse complement strand
GGTCAGCGGCTCGCGCAAGCAGCTTGCCGCTTGTTTGAGGGAGTTTTCTAAGTCCAGATCGAAGACGACATCGGGGCCGTGCAAGGCTTTGAAGATGTGCTCGACTCGCAGCGCGATCGCCCGAATCGTCTCCAATCCCGAACTAGCCGAGCCACCTTTGATCGAGTGAGCTGCCCGCGCAATGTCGTGAATCAACGCCGTGTCGTGGACTTCGTGCAAGTTCTCAAGACCCGCATCGATCGCGTCGAGCAGTTCGGGGGCTTCTTGCGAGAAGAATTGGTAGGACTGCTGGCGAAGTTCGAGATCCTCGGGGGAGAGTTCCGGTGGAGCGCTTGCTGCCGGAGCAACTTCTGCGGGCATTCCCGCCGGAACGTCCAGGGCAAAATCAGCCGCCCCGCCGCCAAAAATATCAGCGAGTGCTGCTGGGTCGGAGACCACGTCTGCTGGCACGTCTGCGGGAGCGTTCAGCCCAAAATCAGCCCCGCCGCCAAAAATATCGGCGAGTGCTGCTGTGTCAGACGCGCTGATGGCAGAGTCGGTAGATGGCTCGCTGATGTCTGGAGTTGCCACCGCTTCGCCGCGTCCGAGCGCGAGCAATGCGCCAGATGGCTCGCCACCCCGCGCGCGATCGCCTCCCAACACCGCAGTTCGTCCTGCTTTGAGATCTCTGAGCGCCACTTGTAAAATGTCTAACGCGCGATCGGGCTGTGCTTCTACCGCCGCCGACATCGTCCGCGCGATCTCGCCAAATCCAGGCAGGTTCAACAATTCGGCAAAACCCGCAAACACGTCCGCTTGCGCCCGAATTTCCCCAGCCACTTCGCTGGAATCGGGATGGCTCAATACGTTTTCTAAGCGATCTAGCCCTTGCTGAACGTCAACTTCAAACAAGGAATGCGCCATGTCGATCCCCAGATCTTCCGAACTGGGAATGTAGGTTTCTGCATTGGTGAACGCTTCGCCCAAACTAGCTTCAATCAGCTCGAAGAGGGGTTCGGCCTGTTCCAAGGCGGCTTCGGCATCGCTCGCCCCCGTCTCGATTTGATCCATCAACGGGTTGCGCAGGTGGTCGAACGCAGCCAGCAACGCACTCTCTAAGTCGTCATCAATGACCACTTCGTCGCTGTACAGCGCTTTGAAGATGTCTTCGAGCCGGTGCGCGAGAGATTTGATGCCGTCCAGCCCGACACTCGCCGCGCCCCCTTTGATAGAGTGCGCCGATCGCATCAGGTCGTGGACTTTGGCGGTGCTGCAATCTTCCCGCAAGTCCAGCAAGCCCAGTTCGATGACGTGAAGCAGCTCGGGGGCTTCTTCCACGAAGAACTGATAGGCCTGGTCGCGAATATCGGAGTTGATAGCCATGATGCGGACTCGATGAATCGGGACGGGAAAGCAGAACTGGGGTCGGGACGACCGTTACGAGCGGATTACTCGACCTTAAACTGACTGACGTTCGCTTGCAGCGATTGCGCCACCGCCAGCAAGTCTCTAAACGAGTCGGACACTTGCGACGCTGAGGATGAAGTTTTCGAGGCGATCGCCGCCACGTCAGTCATGGTTTGGGTCACCAGTTCCGAGTCGCGGGACTGCACTTCGGTGGCTTGCGAGATGCGATCGACCAGTTCCGAAATCGCGGTACTGGCCTGAGCGATCTGGTTCAGGCTTTGGCGCGCGTCGCTCACGATGCGGGTACCTGCCGTTACCTGCTCGGTACCGGATTCCATCGCTAGCACCACTTCTTCGGTCTCGGTTTGAATCTCGGTC
>JBCBTL010000792.1:0-1765 GCA_039818705.1 Cyanobacteria bacterium J06639_1 | reverse complement strand
CGATCTTGGAAGAGGCGCGATCGCTCTCTGAATCTTTGCCAGCCAGCCGCCGCGCTAAAGTACTAGCCGAGCTGGGGGATGCCTATCTGCGGGGCGATCGCATTGACAACGCTCGGGACACTTTCGCTAGCGCCGCTCAACTCGATGCGGGTATGGCATCTCAAGCAATTCAGGAAGCGGCCTGTCTGGTTGACTACAGCGCCGAGCATTGCGATCGCGCTGTCCAACTCGCGCAGTCTGAAGGGGGAGCGCCGGACTCTGGAGTGGGACATTCTGGCTCTAATGAAGGAAGTCCGCTGGGGCTTTTGGAAGAGGGCGATCGCGCCTTTGCAGCTCGCGACTACGACCGCGCGATCGCGCTTTACCGAGAAGCCTTACAGTCTGACCTGTTGCCCGCGCAACAGTCCGAGGCTTACGGTCACCTCGGAGAAGCCTATTACGCTTCGGGACAGTACGAAGAGGCGATCGCAGCATTTCAAACTCGGATCGACCTGTACGAAGCCGACCCGACCAGTCGCGGAGCATTTCCGGTTGATATTAGGGCGGCTTTGCACGCGAGCGATCGCTTTGACATCGGTAAAGCTCACTTTCAGCTCGGGCAGTACGAGCGCGCGGAGCGGGAATTGGCGATCGCAGCTCGCGATTTGGATAACTTTCTCGTCGGAGGCGATCGCTTTGGCGATTCAGCCCTCGGCGACTTGACGGACATTGCCATCCGGGACGCCGACATCATCGCGGTTTACGACTTGTGGCAGCGCGCGTTGGTGGCACAAAACAAACCTCTAGAAGCCCTGAACGTGGCCGAACGCAGCCGCGCTCGGGTGTTGGACGAACAAATCGCTCGTCGGTTTTCAGATTCCGATTCTGTCCCTGTGAGCGATCGCCGACAGCTCCAAACCACCGCGCGCGACCTCGACATCACGCTGGTGAACTACTCGCTCGTGCGGGACATTCACTTAGAACGAGATGGCGACGCACAGGCGATCGCTCTACACGTCTGGGCGATCGCGCCCAACGGAGAGATTCACTTCGAGGCCATTGCTCTCGATGATTTCGACCTCGAAATGGCGATCGAGCGAACGCTGTTCGTAACGGGGACGGGACGCTATGGCGACGAACGCCAACGCTTGCACGAATTCCTCATCCAACCGATCTCGAACTATTTGCCCGACACCCCCGATCGCACCGTCGTGATTTTGCCGGATGAGTCGCTGTATCTCGTGCCTTTTGCCGCATTGCAGGATGCGGACGGGACGTACTTAATCGAAAAGCACCCTCTGGCGATCGCACCTTCAATCCCCTTCCTCCAGCGGGCGTGGCAGAACCGCCGCTCGCCCTCGTCCTGGCAAAACGCGCTCGTGGCAGGCAATCCCGTCATGCCGAAAGTGGCGATCGCGCCGGGGGAAGCTCCCGTCCAACTGGCTCCCTTGCCGTTTGCGGAGGATGAGGCGAAGGCGATCGCGCAATTACTCGACGTGGAGCCGCTGTTGGGAGGAGCCGCCACCGAACCTAGCGTGACCGAACGGTTTGCCACGGCGGATATCATTCACCTCGCCACCCACGGAGAGTTCAACGCCCGCGACGGCCTCGATAGCTGGATCGCGCTGGGAGCGGCTGGCAATGAAGACGGATTGCTCACCGCCGCCGACATTTGGAGTCAATTTGCCGCATCGGGAACCCCTCGCTTGCAGGCCGATCTGGTCGTTCTCAGCGCGTGCGTGACCGGGCGAGGCACGTTGAGTGGGGATGGCGTTATCGGTCTATC
>JBCBTL010000791.1:0-1766 GCA_039818705.1 Cyanobacteria bacterium J06639_1 | reverse complement strand
GGCGATCGCCGGGGGAGAGGAACCCGAAATCGCCATGGTTGCGGCTGGAATTCCGGCATTGCAGCGCGTGCGGCTGACGGCTGGAGCAGAGATCAGCGCCCCCACAGTCGCGTCTGCGGCCACTGGCAGCGTGGCGGGGCGAGTGCTGAACGTGGCTGGAGTGCCAGTGCGCGACGGTCAAATCCGCCTGTCCGATGCCGCCAATCCCGATCGCGATCGCCAACTCAACCTTTTGCCCGACGGCAGCTTTTTCATTCCCAACCTGCCTGCCGGAACGTATCTAGCCGACGTGACGGTGGCCGACTATCCGCCAGCTAGCACCCAAATTCAAGTGCGATCGGGGTTCGTTTCGTCCCAAGTCGTGCGCCTGTCGCCGGGGCGAGCCAACGCTGCCGCGACGGGCATTGGCGTATTGCCCGACAGCTCGCCCTTTTCGGACGAGTTGGCCTATCGCGTTCAGGAGGCGATCGCCGCCGCTAAAGTGCCCGTGGAGGGAGAAACCACGCTGCTGATCGGCCCGTTGGGGCCAGCGCCCGAGTTCGAGCCCGTGCTGCCAGCCTTGCGCAACATGCAGTTGATCGATCGCGACGAGCGGTTCACGGCAGATTTAGATCGCCTTAAAGCAGCGGGCAACGCCTTGGGCTTGCGCTACATCTTGCTCGCCCGGATGGAAGTGTCTACCGATTTCAATCGGGCGGGAAACCCTTGGGTCAATCTAGCGCTGCAATATTTCGTGCCGTCTGTCCCCATCAGTCTGCCTAATTTCACCCCCAATCAGCTTCGCAGTCGCGGCATCATCACGCTGGTCGATTTGCAGGACGACGAACCCGGCGATCGCGCCAGCTACTACGAAGCGTTCGGACGCGACGACGTGGGCGGGTCGCCCATGTTCGATGAAGCAGCAGCAGGACTTTATCGCCAACAGGTGCAGAACATGGTGCCGGAGTTCCTGCGTCAGTGGCAAGAGCAATCGCCATTTAGCTAGAGGGCGCGTGAAGATTTCGAGTCTAGATCGAGGGAAGATCGGCAGCATCGGGCTGTTGACGTTGGGGTTAGCGATCGCCGCGAGCCTGGGTGATGGCTCGCCCGTTCGCGCCCAGGAGATTTCACCCGATCCTCTTGCTTCTCCTCAAGAACGCGAGTTAGTGCTGAACTCAGCGGGCGATCGCGTTCCCGCGACGACCAGCCGCATCATCGGTCAGGTGGTCGATCCGAGCGGTCAACCGATTGCGGGCGCAACCGTCCGGGTTTTGCTCAATCCCTACTTCCTAGCGGGGTCAGACTCATCTCTGCCGACCGCCACACGCACAGATGCCAGCGGTGCCTTCGAGCTGCCGTTTCCGCTGGTGGGACGCTGGAACCTGGCCATCGAGCACCCCAATTACGATCCCCTCATTGAAGAAGTCTGGGCGATCGCAGGGATGACCTCTCCCGTCGATGCCGTTTTGCAGGTGCCCTTAGAAAAACGAGAGCGCACGCGAATGGGAATTGTTGGGGCGGGCGGTCTGGCTCACACTCGTCCGCTATCTCAGCAGCTCGCCACCGACCTGCTGCGTCTGCAAATGGTGCCGAACGAAGCCAGCGTCGTGTTGCTGGACAATCGCCGTCTCGAAGCCGTGCTGGAGCGCGTCGGGATGCCCCTATACGAATTGCTGGAGCGCGATCTCGCTACCCCCGCCAAAGTGGGCGAGTTCTTTGACTATTTGGGTCTGCGAGCTTTAGTTGTGGCGAAAGCCGATGTGTTGGCCAGAGCAGCCGATGCCGAG
>JBCBTL010000790.1:0-1771 GCA_039818705.1 Cyanobacteria bacterium J06639_1 | reverse complement strand
GGTCTTGAAAATTGCCTGTACTCTGGAACAGACCCCCGTTACTGCCCTCATGCCTGCCCCCGATGCGCTGCCCGTCGATTCCGTCCTAGATGCGGTACTCACCAAACTCCGCACGCTAGCGGAAACCAGTCAAACCTTTGGCGACCCCATCACGGTGGGCGATACGACGATCGTGCCTTACATGTCGCTTCGGTTCGGTTTGGGGGGTGGCGGTGGCGCGGGGAACGGCCTCCCTCACTCTGATGCGAATGCCGCTTCGATGTGGGGCACGGCGGGCGGTGGCGTGAAGATCGAACCGATGGGATTTTTGGTGATTCGGGGCGATCGCGTGGACGTGATGCCGATCGATCGCCAGTCCAACCCTTGGTCGCAACTGGCTGAAGGCATCCTACCGCTGCTGCAAGAGTGGGTGCAGAATCGCGCTGATGCGGGCGATCCTCCAGCAGAGTCGTAAATTAGGCAGATAGTGAGGGTAAATGCGTGAGTTACGATCTGTTGGTTTTCGAGCCTTCAGCCGCGCCTCGAGAGCGAGAGGCGTTTTTGAACTGGTTTCAAGCTCAGGCGGAATGGGCAGAACCCCACAACTACGATGACCCCCAAGTCACGTCAGAGGCCTTGCGAGCCTGGTTTGCTGAGATAGTTGTTAGATTCCCTCCCTTGAATGGCCCTTGTGCCTCCGACGACGTTGACGATCCGAGAGTTACGGATCATTGCATCGGCACAGAGCTTATTTATTCAGCCTTTGGTTGGCCTGTAAAGGATGAGGCGTACACGGCAATGCGAGAACTTGCAGTTAAGCATCGCGTTGGTTTCTTTGATGTCAGTAGCGAGAACGGTGAACTCCTTTTTCCCTCCGAGAGTGAACCGAAAGCTTGAGGAACTAGTAGGACTGGAATCTTTTCTGCTGGTGTAGAGCTTAATTGAAGTGGATGGAACACCTCGGAGCGCAAACTTCTATGAGTGCCTCTTCCTCAACATCATCTGTGACTGAGTCGGGCGATGCTTCCTCGATCGCCGCTGGTCGGGTGCAACAGATGTGGCGATCGCTCCTGCGACAGCCCCTAGTCGGTTTGAGCGTCGTGTTTATTCTCGTTTCTGCAAGCGTGGCTGTCCTCGCCCCGACGTTTCAGGCTTGGGGTTGGCTGCGCGACCCGACCGAATTTTTGGACTATCAGCCCCACTTGCCTCCGTCGCTAGAGTTTTGGATGGGGACGACCAGTTTGGGGCACGACGTATGGGCGCGCGTGGTGTTTGGGGCGCGGGCGGCGTGGCAGGCTATTTTGGCCGGGACTACCTTGGCCTTGGCGGTAGGGATTCCGCTGGGGCTGCTGAGCGGCTATTGCGGCGGTTGGGTCGATCGCGTGTTGGTCTTTGCGATGGACACCGTTTACACGCTGCCCGGACTGCTGCTGGCGATCGTGGTGTCGTTCGTCCTCGGGCCGGGCATTGGCACGGCGGCGGTGGCGGTGGCGATCGCCTACAGCCCTCTCTACTTTCGCGTGCTGCGCAGTCAGACGGCTAGCTTGAAGTCGCGCGGGTACGTGGAGGCGGCGATCGCGGCTGGCTCTCCCTCCTTACGGATCTTGACGCGCCATATTTTCCCGAACGTGCTGCCCAGTCTGCCCGTGCTGCTGACGCTGAATGCAGCGGACGCGATTTTGATTACGGCTGCAGTGGGCTTGGGGGGGGATCTCGCGTTTTTCTGCCGTGCGCTGAATTTTTTGGCCGTGTTCGTCCGTGCCCGTAATCAGCAGCTCCTCATCGCCCCGCA
>JBCBTL010000789.1:0-1773 GCA_039818705.1 Cyanobacteria bacterium J06639_1 | reverse complement strand
CGCCCTTAAGCAGCAAATCGAGTCGGGTGAGTTTCGACTCTCCGAACCAGTTGCTCCCTTGCCAAGCGATCGCGATGTCGTCGTCCAAAACGACCGAGCCAGCTTTTGAGGTCTTTTTCTACTACCCCGAAATGTCGCCACCGAATCGGATAGTTAGCAAATCGGATAGCTGACAAATGCTCGGCTTGCCAAATAAGACAGTTTTACAGGACGAAGTTTTTACGGGATGACGGTTTTACAGGACGAGGTTACAGCTCTGGCGACCACCCCTCAATGTATCCTTTCTCCACCAAGAAGTTCAGCACTTTCATGGCTGACTCTTCGACAGTTTCGTCTGTCGTATTCAACACTAAATCGGGATTGAGCGGCTCTTCATAAGGATCGGAAACTCCTGTGAACTGCTTGATTTCTCCCGAAAATGCTTTCGCATACAGTCCCTTCACGTCGCGGCGAGCGCATTCTTCCACCGAGGCATCCACGAAGATTTCAATGAAATTGGGAATGCGTGCTTTCAGTTGATCGCGAATGGCGCGATAAGGAGAAATGGCAGCGGTCATGGCTATCACGCCATTGCGAGCCAGCAGTTCGCACACGAAACCGATCCGCAAAATGTTGATGTTGCGATCTTCGCGACTGAAGCCCAATCCTTTACTCAGGTTGGTACGAACGACATCGCCGTCCAACACTTCAAGCTTGCAGTTCGTCTTCTTCAAGGCTTTCGAGACAGCTTCAGAAACCGTGGATTTACCAGCGCCCGAAAGTCCCGTAAACCAGATGACGCAGCCTTTGTGAGTGAGAGTAGAGGTTTCAGTGGTCACGATCGCTTCCGTAAGAGTAGAGGACACTTTCTTGCATTCAAACGAGCTTGCACTCAAACGAGCTTGCATTGCCCGCAGCGCGTGCCGAAACCATACCGCAGCACGCGACAAGTTCAGAAGTCATAATAGGGTGCGGACGATCCTCCGTTCAATGCGGTTGTGCACTCGCCCCGCGATCGCGCTTTCGTATCTCGACCGACTCAGGAGTCTGCCTTGGCTGTAGCGTCTTCTACTTCAGCACCTTCCATTCCGTTGCTCGGACAATCCCAGCTCGAACTCACGGAGTGGGCGATCGCCCGCGACCAGCCCAAATATCGCGGCCAACAGCTCCACGACTGGATTTACCACAAAGGAGCGCGATCGCTGGCTGAAATCACGGTTTTGCCTAAAGCGTGGCGTGCAGAATGGGAAACCTATCCGATCGGGCGCTCCTATATCCTGCATCGAGCGATCGCGAAGGACGGCACGATTAAGTTTTTGCTGCTGATGGCCGACGGCCTCACGATTGAAACGGTAGGCATTCCCACCCGCGATCGCCTGACGGTCTGTGTCTCATCTCAAGTCGGCTGCGCGATGGCTTGCGATTTTTGCGCGACGGGCAAGTCCGGTCTGAAGCGGAATCTGCACGTCCACGAAATCCTCGACCAAGTGTTGACCGTCCAGCACGAGTTCCAGCGCCGCGTCACCCACATCGTGTTTATGGGCATGGGCGAGCCGCTGCATAATTTGCCCACTCTACTCAAAGCCGTCGAGCGCTTGAATGGCGACATTGGCATCGGCCAACGTCACATCACGATTTCCACGGTCGGGGTGCCCAAACAAATTCGCCGCCTCGCCTCCCATCACCTCCAAACAACGCTAGCAGTCAGTTTGCACGCACCCAATCAGGACTTGCGATCGCAGCTTATTCCTTCTGCCGACCGCTATCCCCTCGATCGCTTGATGGCAGACTGCC
>JBCBTL010000788.1:0-1776 GCA_039818705.1 Cyanobacteria bacterium J06639_1 | reverse complement strand
GCCGACATGCGCGAGCTGTATCCCGCGATCGCCCCCTACGCCTGCGGCACGTTACCCATTTCGGACATTCACACGCTGTATTACGAAGAATGCGGCAATCCGAACGGTAAGCCCGCTGTGTTTTTACACGGCGGGCCGGGGGGAGGCTGTCCGCCTGAATACCGTCAGTATTTCGATCCTGAGAAATGGCGGTTGATTTTGTTCGATCAGCGAGGCTGCGGGCGCAGTAAACCTCATGCCGAACTGCGAGAGAACACCACTTGGGATTTGGTAGCAGATATTGAAAGACTGCGATCGCATCTCAACATCGAAAAATGGCTTGTCTTCGGCGGCAGTTGGGGTAGCACTCTGGCTTTGGCCTACAGCGAAACCCATCCCGATCGCTGTACGGCGCTCATTTTACGAGGGATTTTCATGCTGCGCCGTCGAGAAATTCAGTGGTTTTATCAAGAAGGAACCAGCAATATTTTCCCCGATGCTTGGGAAGACTACCTCGCTCCCATTCCACCTGCCGAACAGGACGATATGGTAGCGGCTTATTACAAAAGACTGACAAGTCCTGACGAAGCAACGCGACTAGAAGCAGCGCGATCGTGGTCGGTTTGGGAAGCTAGCACGAGCAAACTGATCCCGGATGAAAACTTGAAGCAGACATTTGGCGAGGATGAATTTGCGGTCGCATTTGCTCGCATTGAATGCCACTATTTCACGAACAAAGGCTTCTTCGACCGCGATGACTATCTCTTACACCACGCCCATCGCATCAAAGACATTCCCGGCACGATCGTTCAGGGGCGTTACGATGTCGTTTGTCCGCCCATCTCTGCATGGGAATTGCATCAGGCGTGGCCGAAATCGGAGCTAAAAATCATCGCCGATGCCGGACATTCAATCTCCGAACCCGGCATCCGCAGCGCTCTCATCGAAGCCACCGATCGCTATGCCGACTTAGTTTAATCGCGTCCGAAAATGGCAACCCGCACCAGCCGAATTTCTTCGTAGCTGAAACCTTCGCCTAAATACTCGCGCACGGGAGTGAGGCTGGCGTAGCTGTGCAGGTCGTAAAACGCCCGAAAAATTTCCCGCTGCCGCTCGGGAGCTACGATCGCGTCAATATTCACCGCTTCTCCCGCTGCAAGCAGGTGGACGAGATGCGTGTAGACCGTTTTGGGCTTAATTTCGCGTTTTTTGGCGATCGCCTCCACATCTAATCCCTGTTGGTGCAATGCCAACGTGTCTAAATACGTCTGTCCGAGCAGGCGATCGAGCAGATTAGGCGCAGATTCGGCTTCAGGTTCGGATGCTGGAGTTTTTGGAGTAGGTTCGAGCCGTTCTACAGGGGTAACTGAGGTATTGGGTTGCAGACGAGCTGGGGCAGATGCGATCGCCTCTTCTGCACTCGAATCGTCAATCCTTTCCGATGCGAGCGCTTCTGAAGTGTCCGGCTCAACTTCACCCACTTCACCGGGAGAGACAAATGCTCGAACGGCGTTGAGAAAGCGATCGCCGTATTGCTTGAGTTTCTTATCGCCTACGCCGGGAAGTTCGGCGAATTCGAGTAGCGATCGCGGTTGTGTATTCGCCATCGCCCGCAGCGTGCGATCGGAAAAGATAATGTAGGGCGGAACGGATTGGCTGTCAGCCAATTGCTTGCGCAGTTGCCGCAAATGTTGGAAAAGATCTTCCTGAAAAGGCGTGACTTCAGATTGCTCGACAGATTTTGCCGACGCGAGCGGTTCGCTGGCTTGACTTTTGAGCGGTGGAACCTCTACTTCT
>JBCBTL010000787.1:0-1777 GCA_039818705.1 Cyanobacteria bacterium J06639_1 | reverse complement strand
CTCCTTGCGCACTCGTTTGAGGGCTTGACACTCCAGGGCAAACGCATCGCGGTAGTCCTCGTCGTAGTAGCGAGACGCGCCGCGCCAGCCGATCATCGGGTTTTCTTCCTGCGGCTCGAACTGTTTGCCGCCCAGCAGGTTGGCGTATTCGTTGCTCTTGAAATCCGACATGCGCACGACGACTGGTTTGGGATAGAAGGCTGCCGCGATCGCCCCCACCCCTTGCGACAGCTTATCGACGAAGAATTCGGATTTGCGATGGTAGAGCGCCGTCAGCTCGGCGATCTCGTGTTGCACGCTCGGGTCTTCGAGGCGATCGAAGTGCAGCAGCGCTAGCGGGTGAACTTTGATGTGATTGGCGATGATGAATTCCAACCGTGCCAGTCCGACCCCATCGCAGGGCATAGCGGCCAGTCGCATGGCTTCTTCCGGGTTGCCGACGTTCATCAACACCTGCGTGCGCGGGCGGGGCAAAGTGTCCAATTCTGTTTCAATGATGTCGAACGGGACGAGTCCGGTGTAGACTTTGCCTTCCTCGCCTTCCGCACAGGACACCGTGATGTCGCGTCCCGTGGCGATCTCGTTGGTCGCATTCCCACATCCTACGATCGCCGGAATTCCCATTTCGCGGGCGATGATGGCGGCGTGACAGGTGCGTCCCCCCTGATTGGTGACGATCGCCCCCGCTTTTTTCATGATCGGCTCCCAGTCGGGGTCGGTCTTGTTGGTGACGAGGACTTCGCCGGGTTGGAACTGGTCGATTTGATGCACGTCCAGAATGACCCGCGCTTGTCCCTGGCCGATCGCTTCGCCTACCGCGCGCCCCGTGACGAGAATATCGCTGGCACCGTCCAGACGATAGCTGCGCAGCACCGAGTTGGTTTTCTGAGACTGCACGGTTTCGGGGCGGGCTTGCACCACGAACAGTTCGCCCGTGATGCCGTCTTTCGCCCATTCGATGTCCATGGGCGTGTAAGTGTTGCGGGCGTTGGAGTAGTGATCTTCAATGACGCACGCCCACTTCGCCAGCATCAAGATTTCGTCGTCGCTGAGAGCGTAGCGCTGGCGATCGCCCTCGGGAACGGGGACGTTTTTGGTCTGCTTGCTGCCCCCCACGTCATAGATCATTTTGATTTCTTTGCTGCCCAAACGCTTGCTGACGATCGGACGCGCCCCCTGTTGCAACGTGGGCTTGAACACCAAGTATTCGTCTGGGTTCACAGCGCCTTGCACCACGTTTTCACCCAAACCGTAGGCGGCGGTAATCAGCGCAGCGTCTTTGAATCCCGATTCGGTGTCGATGGAGAACATGACACCCGATGTGGCTAAGTCGGAGCGCACCATTTTTTGCACGCCCACCGAGAGCGCCACCTCGAAGTGATCGAAGCCTTTGATGGTGCGATAGGAGATGGCGCGATCGGTGAACAGCGAGGCAAAGCAACGGTGACAGGCATCCAACACCGCTTTCACGCCGCGCACGTTGAGATAGGTTTCTTGCTGTCCGGCAAAGCTCGCGTCGGGCAGGTCTTCGGCGGTGGCGCTGGAGCGCACGGCTACGTCTGTATCGAGGCTGTAGGTTTGGCAGGCTTCCCGCTCGGCAGGATCGTCGAGGCGATCGCAAATGGGAGCCGAGTCGCCGTAGCGCTGACAGAGCTGCACGTAAGCTTGCGCGATTTCTAGATCCAGTTCGGGCGGGAATGGGGTGTGCAGAATTAGATTGCGCGCTTGTCGGCCTCGCTCGCGCAGATTAGCAACATCCTCCACATCTAAATCCGCA
>JBCBTL010000786.1:0-1779 GCA_039818705.1 Cyanobacteria bacterium J06639_1 | reverse complement strand
CGGCGATGACTACATTCAACAGAGTAAAGAGCTCGCACCTAAATTCTTGCGCTTGCTCGATCCCACGGCTGCAGAACTGAAAAACTTCGTCACGGGAGCCAACGAAATCGGCTTCCACGTTGTTGGAGCCAACTGGGACGAAGCCTTTCCCAAGCCCGATCGCGTCGTCGATCTGCGCAAAGCGCAAGCGGGCGATCGGGCCGTCCACGACCCAGAGCAAGTGCTACAAACCGCCCGAGGCATTGAAATCGGTCATATTTTCCAGCTCGGCACCAAATATTCTCAGGCGATGGGAGCCACCTACACCCGCGAAGACGGCAAATCCGCGCCGCTGGTGATGGGCTGCTACGGCATCGGAGTCTCTCGATTGGCGCAAGCGGCAGTCGAACAGTCCTACGACGATCGCGGCATTATCTGGCCTGCGGCGATCGCTCCCTATCACTGCATCATCGTGGTGCCCAACGTTAAAGACGACACCCAAATGCAGGTAGCCCTCGATTTGGCCTCGCAATTAGAGGCAGCAGGCATCGAAACGCTGCTCGACGATCGTGACGAACGCGCCGGGGTGAAATTCGCCGACGCAGAACTGATCGGCATTCCATTTCGGATTACGACGGGGCGCAGTTTGAAGCAGCAAAAAGTAGAGCTAAGCGATCGCCACACGGGCGAAAAGGAAGATATTCCCCTGAGCGAGATCGTCGCCACGCTCGACAAACGACTGCAGGCGGCGCTGACGTAAGGCAATCGGGTTTGAGTCGGGATGCACTGCAAACCCGATCGGCGCGAATGCCCTAACTCGACTGTCTCAAGGCTTGCTTTCGACGCAGCACTCCTAGCCCCACAGCAGCGCCAACGCCGAGCATCGTACTCGGTTCGGGAACGTCTTGAGGCTGTTCCAAAAGAATGGACGTGTCGATTCTGAAATTCGATGCGGCAGTATGGCGCTCCGCAAAGAAGATATCAAGGTCGTAGTCACTGCCGGTCGTAATGCCAAGCGTAGCTGCTATCGCATCGAGGCTAACGGAACTGCTCAAAGGGCCGTGAACGCCGCCGAGGTCGATCGCCAACGTGTCGTTGATAAACACCCACAGGTCGTCATCCCCGGTGAACGAGAAGGTTTCACCGCCCGTGTAGGTAAATCGGGTGTGGAGTTCGTAAGTGAAATGATAGTTGTGCGATCGCCCTTCGTTACCGAACAATTCGCCATCAATGGGGAAAAACGAACTGTCGGCGAACGTGTAGATCTCGGGGTCGGGCGTAATCGTGTTGTCCAGCGTAATAGACAACGACTTTTTCGTATTGACCCCTGCCGTATCTCGATACCATTGGTCGAATGCCATTTTTCCGGTGGTCGTAGGGTTTCCCTTCACTCCTGCGTAAACGGGTTTCCCATCGGCTCCCAACGTACTTTCGACGATGCCGGGATCGGTGGCGATGAGAAACTCGAAATCGGGATGGGTGTCTTTAAAATCTCGGATCGTCCCCGTCAGGCCAATCGTGGCCGCGTTAACGGGAACTGCGGCAGCAACCGCGATCGCGACTGCCACAGCAGGGCAAAGCGTCTTCATTGTGTAAACCTCTTAGATAGCGAACTCAAAGTCGTGCAGGAAAAGAACGCAACTGCAAAGCAAACTCGAACGAACGCATCTGAGCCTCATCAAGTCAAAAATGCCACTTGAAATGAGGCGGTTAGGGCATGAATTAACTAGAGAATATCGCAAACGACAAGGTCGTATAGGTTTTTGTAAAAACATGCAATATCTAGCGTCAGGATGTGTT
>JBCBTL010000785.1:0-1785 GCA_039818705.1 Cyanobacteria bacterium J06639_1 | reverse complement strand
CACCGTGACCCGTCAAGCCCCGATGGGCGACCCGGTAGAGATTCAGGTGAGGGGCTTCAAACTCAGCCTGCGCAAAGGCGAAGCAGCAGCTTTACAGATCGAACCCGTTGCTCCTGAGGAGGTCGGCCATGACTGACGTGACGATCGCCTTGATGGGCAACCCCAACTGCGGCAAAACCACTCTGTTCAACGAATTGACTGGAGCCAATCAGCGGGTGGGCAACTGGCCGGGCGTGACGGTCGATCGCAAAGAAGGCAGCTACCGAGACGGCCATCGCACGATCGCCCTTGTGGATTTGCCCGGTATTTACGCGATCGACGCCGAAGACGAAGGGAGTTCCCTCGATGAAGCGATCGCGCGGGACTATTTGCTTTCGGGTGAAGCCCATGCCGTGGTCAACATCGTGGATGCGTCTAACCTAGAGCGCAATCTCTACCTCACAACTCAGATTTTGGAAATGGGAGTGCCGCTGGTCGTGGCGCTCAACATGGTCGATGTGGCTCGTGAAGGCGGTACGGAGGTCGATCCCCATTTACTGTCAGAGCGGTTGGGCTGCCCAGTCGTCCCGATGGTGGCCTCGCGAGGGGAAGGCATTGACGCCTTGCGCGATCGCCTCAGCTCGGACGGATGGCAACGTCCCTACACGCGGGTCGTCTATCCGTCGGCGATCGAGGAGGCGCTAGCAGAACTCACTCCGGCCGTCGCCAGTACGGAGACCCCGCTGCCCCGCGATCGCTGGACGGCGCTGAAACTGTTGGAATACGGTAGCGGTCGTGTTGCGAGTGCCTCTCCCGAGTTGCTGAGTCGGGTGTCCGAGCACCAGCAGCGCGTTCAACAAGTGTTGGGAGAAGACATCGACATCGCGATCGCGGACAGCCGCTATTCCTACGCGCATCGGTTGGTCAACGATACCGTCACGCGGCGCGGACAGGTCAGCCTCACCAAATCCGACAAAATTGACCGGGTGGTGCTCAACCGCTGGCTGGGCATCCCCATCTTTTTGGGGGTGATGTACCTGCTGTTCATGTTCACCATCAACGTAGGTAGTGCCTTTATCGACTTTTTCGACATCCTGTTCGGCACGGTGTTCGTGGATGGTTTCGGCAGGTTGTTGTCCGCGATCGGCACGCCCGAACTGGTGCGCGTGGTCTTGGCTGACGGTATGGGGGGCGGCATTCAAACCGTAGCCACCTTCATTCCCGTCATCGGCTGTCTGTTTTTATTCCTGGCATTTCTAGAAGACAGCGGCTACATGGCTCGGGCTGCCTTCGTGATGGATCGCTTCATGCGCTTCGTGGGGTTGCCGGGGAAATCGTTCGTGCCGATGTTGGTGGGCTTCGGCTGTAACGTCCCGGCGATTATGGCCACTCGCACCCTAGAAAGTCGGCGCGATCGCATTCTTACCATTTTGATGAATCCGTTCATGTCGTGCGGGGCGCGGCTGCCCGTGTATGCCTTGTTTGCTGCCGCATTCTTCCCGGCAGCAGGGCAGAACGTCGTGTTCCTGCTCTATCTGATCGGCATGGGGATGGCCGTGTTCACCGGGTTAGTGATGAAGCACACTCTGCTCCAAGGAGAGGCCGCGCCCTTCGTGATGGAGCTGCCTACCTACCACCTGCCGACTCTCAAAGGGGTGCTGATTCGGACGTGGGAACGACTGAAAGCCTTTACCCTCAGAGCTGGAAAAGTCATCGTGATTATGGTGATGATTCTCAGCCTGCTCAGCTCCATTGGCACCGATGCTTCTTTCGGGAACGAAGACAGTGAAAACTCGATACTCAGTT
>JBCBTL010000784.1:0-1789 GCA_039818705.1 Cyanobacteria bacterium J06639_1 | reverse complement strand
ATAACTGTTGCCGAGATCGGACGTTGCTGAGACGTTGTAAATTGCACCGCCATCCACTCCGGCAAAATTGCCAGAGAGAGTACTATTGCTGATGCTCAAGGTGGTGGAGGAAGTGTAAATCCCGCCGCCGCTATCACCAGCGGAGTTGCCCGAGACCGTGCTGTTGCTGATGCTTGAGGTTGAATACACAGTGGCAATTCCGCCGCCTTCACGTGTCGTGGAATTGCCCGAGATGGTGCTGTTGTCAACCGTGAGGGATGAATAAAGCGTGTGAATGCCGCCGCCATCACCGGTAGCAGAGTTGCCCGAAACGTCACTGTTGGTGAGGGTCAGCTCCGCGTTATCGACCCGGATACCGCCCCCCAGGTTACCGGGGAAGCTACCTGCCGCAGACCCTCCCGTCACCGTCACGTCTTCGAGGGTCAGCTTCGCGCCCGGCAGCACCTCAAACACCCGATCCAAACTATTGGCATCAATAATCGTTACCCCAGCACCCGCACCCCGAATGGTGATGTTGCTGGTGATATCCAAATCCCCCGTCGCCGATGCATCCTCGCCCGCGCCCGCGATCGCCAGCTCGAACGTCCCCGCTCCCAACGTAATGACATCCGCCTCAGTAGTACCATTGGCGGCAATAATCGCCTCGCGCAGCGTGGTCGCGCCGTCTGCCGCATCCACGACATCTGCCGTGCTGTCTACCGTCAGCGTGGCTTGCTCCACCGCCAACACCTGACCGTCCAGCACGATCGCAGCCGAGTCATCTTGCTGTCGCAACACGTCCACTTGAGATGCACTCAGCTCCAGCCCTCGCGCCAACGCCGAAAAGATCTCCCCTTCATCTCCCGCGCTGTCGCTCTCGTTTATCCGAGCATCCAGCCCGTGCCCGAGTTCTTCGAGCAGTACCGCCGCCACCTGCTCCGCCGTGGCCGTGTTGACGAACTCCTGCGACACATACACCGTGTCTGTTGCAGTTGCGTAAGCTCCCAGCGCGCCTGCTAGGTCTTCGCCCGCGATCCCCTCCACGTCAGGTAGCGCATCAAACTCGCCCGCAATCCACTGCTGCCGCAGGGTTTCAGCCTCGTCGCGATCGAAGTTTTCTCCGAATGCGGTCTCGAAGGTGTCCCAAAAGCGATCGCTATCAGCAGCTAAGTCTGTGAGTAGCGCTTGGGAGGTGGCGATCGCGGTACTGAGTTGAGATAACATTCTGAGCATTCCTTGCGAGCTGATGAGTATCAAATTACCCACGTCCCACGTCATACGTTTGAGTTCATTTGGATATGCAGTGCTACTGAAGATTTTTTTGCATGAGGGCGATCGCCCCAGCAGCCAGCCCAGGGGATGAAAGCGATCGCCTCACCGAGATGCAAACAATGTCAGCAAAATCGCTATGAAAAAATGCGCTGCGTTTTCTGAGAAGCAGTGGCAGAAGAGCGTACTCGATATCTTCCTAGAAGCCGTCTCTTTAGAAGTAGGACTTGCATTAGGGAGTTAGGATGCATCGCGAGCATCACGCAGAGCGTCGATGGGAGCGAGATAGTCGGCCTCGGCCTCCTTCCCGACGCGGCAAGCTTCGCGATCGCATTCCACCAAGTCATCCCCATAAATCACTTTGCCAATTTCAACAGCATCACCGCGATCGGGTTTCCAATCGCGGCTGACGAACTTGCGATCGCAATCCACCACCGCCCCATCAAATAAATGCCCGATGCAAAAGTAGACATCCTGAAGCACCAGGGGCACAGAGGGACGGTGGAGCTGACCGCGCGAGTTCGGGCTGCGGGCTTTGTAG
>JBCBTL010000783.1:0-1795 GCA_039818705.1 Cyanobacteria bacterium J06639_1 | reverse complement strand
GTCATCCAGCGATCGTGCGACGGTTAGCCGCACTCAACGCTCGCGGCACTGAGAAAGACCATGGCGGTTTGGCCTTCAGCCGCCGCACGCTGCGCTAGTTTTTCCCAAAGGGCGCGCGATCGCCATCTGAAATAGGTGCATTGATTTTGCGGCTGCGGGCGATCGCCACAAGCCTCAAATCTCAACCGGCTCAGCCGTTGCTGTTGCCGTCTTCGCGGCAGTTGGCTGCTCGGCTCGTCGGGCACGGAACATACCGAAACGGCACAGACCTGAGCCGAAGGCGAGACGCATGAGCAGAATTGTGGGGACTTCGCGTGCAGATTTCACAAATCCAGTGAATCCCGCCTGCATCCAACCTTGTGGTTTAACAAGGCCCTGCCAAATCGTGTCCAGCCAAGAGGGTAGTGTCTCTTGCGACCAGTCGGCGGTCTCTACGGTGCCGTCCACCCATCCCGTTGCGCTCAGACGCTCTGCAAATCCTTCGATGCTGGAAAATTCGGGGTGCGACCACTGATCGAGCAGTTGCTTCATCACCGGGCGTTCCCAGGCGTTGAGGGGCACTTGGCGATCGTCTCGCTGGTTCCAGTCCGCGACGACCAGAACGCCGCCGGGTTTGAGGACGCGCAACAGTTCGCGAGCGAATACATCTTTGTCGGGCATGTGGGGGCCTGCTTCCACCGACCACACCACGTCAAAGCTGGCATCGGGGAACGAGAGCGCCATCGCATCGTCCACTTGGAACGTCGCGTCAAGCTCGTCAGGCGTGAGTTCGGTGGCTCGTTTGACCTGCTGGGGACTGATGGTGATGCCCGTGACGGAGAAGCCGTAGTCTCGTGCCAGGATGCGGCTGCTGCCGCCAATGCCACACCCAACATCCAGTAGCGTCGTGCCAGCGGGGAGCCTATCCAAACCACCCCACTCGGCCATTTCGCGCACGAAATCGTGCTTGGCTTCGATGAAATCTTTGGTGCGGGGGGGCGAGCCGTAATGACCCAAGTGGATATGTTCGCCCCAGTAGTATTCCAAGATGCCGTCGTCCGTCCATTCGTCGTACGAGTTGGCCACGGTATCGGCAGACTCGTAGCGACGGGCGCTGAGGAGATAGGCGACCAGGGCGATCGCGGGAACTCCTAGCAGCAACTTGAAAAGCAGAGAGACGCTCATGAACGGCAGGCTTTACATAACTCAATGATTATAGTCGCGACTTGGTGACTGTAGTCTCGGAGTTGACGGGGGCGATCGCGCTTTTCCTGTTCCTCAACTTGGCTTCCGCTGTCAAAATGAGCGAGGATTAACATTGCGTTACAGTTTGCGGCAGGAGTTGCGTCCATGCGAGTAGCCATCATCGGAGCTGGATTGGCGGGGTTGAGTACGGCGGTCGATCTCGTGGATGCGGGGCATGAAGTCGAGATGTTTGAGTCGCGGCCTTTTCCCGGCGGCAAGGTGGGCAGTTGGGTTGATGACGACGGCAACCATATCGAAATGGGGCTGCACGTGTTTTTCGGCTGCTACTACAACCTATTCGCGCTGATGGCGAAAGTCGGTTCGCTGGACAGTCTGCTGCGCAAGGAGCACGTCCACACGTTTATCAACAAGGGCGGCGGCACCGGAGCGTTAGATTTTCGCTTCCCAGCGGGCGCTCCCTTCAACGGCTTGAAAGCCTTCTTCACCACGTCTCAGCTTTCAGCCCTCGACAAACTCCAGAATTCTGTGGCGTTGGGTTCCACATCCGATCCAAGCTGCCCTGCGAGCCGCCGTGACTGCGAAACCAGTCGGCAAAGCTCACGCGATCGAG
>JBCBTL010000782.1:0-1796 GCA_039818705.1 Cyanobacteria bacterium J06639_1 | reverse complement strand
CGACCGCTCCAACCGTCGGACACACGCTGTCGAAAGCGCGATCGCCGTTGATCTGCTGCGCGATGGGAGAGGCCGTTCCCATTGCGTCGATGACTAAGCGCGATCGTAGGTGAACCACTTCATCACCGTCCAGTTGACGTGCTTGCACCGTAACGCTGTCTTTATCGAGAAAAGCGCGCTCGAATTCGGTGCGATCGAAGATTTTGCCACCCGCTGCGGTTAGCTTATCGCCGCAGATTTGTAAGAGGCGATCGCTGTCGAGCGCGATATTCAAAACTGTGGGCGTGTGAAGAACCGGAGCTTTGGCTTGGGGAGGATTATTGCCTTGAAAAAATAAATTGAAGCCGTCGCGATACTCCCGCATGATGATGCTTTCGATTTCGTCCCGCGTCAGCAAGCCGATATCGACGAGCGTTTGCAATTCTTGCCGCGAAATATTCCACTCGCGGTTCATCCGACCGAAGGGCAAGCGCTCTAGCAGCGCCACCTTGTAGCCCAGCCGTGCCATCATCGCCGCGTAGAGGGTGCCGAGCGCTCCGCCAATGACGACCAAGTCCCAGGTCGAATTGGGTTCGATGTTGGGCGATCGCTTTAGAATCACTTCGCGAGCAGGCGATCGCTGCTGAAATCCAGATTTCGCCGCCGCGCGCCAGCGTTTTTCCCACCAATAGGCGCGATTGAGGTCGAATTCGCCGTTCGGGATGCGGCGGAAATATTTGACGGTGGCTGGATAGTGCGGTTCGAGCGCGGCAAAAATATCGGACGTGCTGGGGTCGAACTCGGGCAACTGCGGCGCGCGATACGGAAAGTCAGCGTGGAGTGCGTCGACGAGCTGCGCCAGGAAATCCGACAGACGACGCGGGGCTTGCTTCGACCACTGAAACACCTTGAGATAGGTGGTATTTTGCACCGGCCACACGAACAGCACCAGAGTACTCGTGCCCCACTGCATCCGAATGCCATCAGGGGTTGCCGTCACGGTCGGTCGCGGCGACTGTGTAGCCAACCCGAGGCGATCGAGCGGCAAATCGTGCAACCACTGACGCACGGCTTCGATGTCGGGAGTGGGCAGCTCGACGTACAGCAGTTGTTTCATGGGAACCGAAGCGCGCGACAGAAAACTATACGCATTGTGACATCTGGTTAGGAGGAGCAGAGGCGATCGCCTATCCGCTTGAGGTCGCAAATTGAGGTCGCAAACGATCGTGGTTGGCATTCCCGGACGGCACGATTAACCTAGGCGAGAGATCTGCGAGGGTTTGGCATGGAACTGCGATCGCTGGGCAAAACCGATATCCGCATCACGCCGATTTTGATGGGGACGTGGCAGGCGGGGAAGCGCAATTGGGTGGGCATTGAAGACGCGGAAACCGTCAAGGCTATTCGAGCGGCTTTCGATGCGGGCATCACTACGGTCGATACGGCAGAGATTTACGGCGACGGACATTCCGAACAAGTGGTGGCCGAAGCGCTAGCAGACGTGCGTGATGAAGTAGTTTACGCCACGAAAGTCTTTGCCAATCACCTCAAGTACGAGCAGGTGAAACAGGCATGTGAATCGTCGCTGAAGAATCTCAAAACCGATCGCATCGACCTCTATCAAATTCACTGGCCGTCCGGGTCGTTTAACAGCGATATCGTGCCGATTGAAGACACCATGCGAGCGCTAGTGGAACTCCAGCAGGAAGGAAAAATTCGCGCGATCGGGGTGTCGAACTTCTCGCGATCGCAACTCGAAGAAGCCGCCCAATACGGTCGCATCGAGAGCCTGCAACCTCCCTACTCGCTGTTCTGGC
>JBCBTL010000781.1:0-1802 GCA_039818705.1 Cyanobacteria bacterium J06639_1 | reverse complement strand
TTCCTGACTGCGCACATCGGCTTCGGCACTGGAAATATTTGCTTGCGCTACAGCGATCGCTTCCCGCGCCGTCACCGCCGCCGTCTGGCGCGAACTCAACTCTTCCTGCGAAATCGCCCCTTCTGCCGCCAATGCTTCGTAGCGCTTCAGTTGTCCGTCTGCTTCCGCTTTCTGCGCTTCATCCTGAGCGAGTTCGGCCTGACGCTGCGCTACCCGCGCCTTTGCCGATTCCAACTGCGCTTCCGCCTGAGCGATCTGCGCCTGCAACACCGAGTCATCCAAAATGGCAAGCACCTGGCCGGAACTAACGCGATCGCCCTCGCGCACCAACACTGCCTGCACCAGCACCCCCGAAGCCTGTGGTGCTACTTGCAGCAGCTCCACCGCTTGCACCGTCCCTGTAATCTTCAACGTCTGGGGAATCGCATTCAGTCGCGCCGCATCCACGCTCACCGTCAACGCCGGAGCTGCAGCCACTTCAACTGGTGCGGGAGCGGGTTCCGCCTCAGCCCGTTCGGGTGCGCCGGACATCACTCGACCGCCCACAAATGCGATCGCCATTCCCACGCCAATGCCTAAAAACAAGCCGCGACTGCCGGAGAGCAAACCTTTGCGCGATCGCGCTTTCAGTTCGATATCATCCCATTCGGAAATGGTGTCTAAATCTTCCATCTCAGGCAACGAGCCATTAGGCTGCTCGTCCTCGGGAGTCTCCGTCTTCGGATCGAAAGTCTGGGTCACCGAATCGTCCTCCCGCACGGCATTGGGCAGATGCGCGCCTGAACGTTACAAAAACTTAACGATCTTTATTATGCCTCAGCCTGTCACTTCTATACCTGTGGTATCGAGCGGACGCATTGGCAGCGAGTCGCAAGCCGGGTTGCGCGCGTCTGGAGAAGGTCAGGGCTCGGGTAGGTTATTGGGGTCTACCCCCAGCGATTGCAAGTATGCCTCCAGCCGATCGGCGCGCTGGCGCTCAGCTTCGGCGCGCTGGCGGATCGATCGCACTTCCTGACGAAGCTGCTGCATGGCACTTTCAGGAGATGGGTAAGCTTGCCCCCGTTCGTCGTGCCAGGACAAAATTTCTAGCTCCATACCGCCCACGATCTGGCGCGATCGCCCCAAGCCCAAGCCCACCTCGGGCATCCAGTACGGTTCGCCAATCTGTTGCTGATAAGCTCCGTCAATCAACTTGTAGACCTCAAAAGGCTGATGGCGATCGCGCTGCCAAAATTCGGGATTGTAGATGACGTAGTACAGTACCCCGAGCTTGGTGTAAGTCTCGATTTTGGTGTCGTATTCCCCTCCAGGTTTGTGAGACACCATTTCTAGAACGAGCGTGGGGACGCGATCGCCTTCTTCCCAAGTGGCGTAGCTGCGACGCGATTTTCCCCCCTTACGACGCTCCACCCCCAAACTCAGAAACCCATCCGGCACAACGGGCACGAGAGGACTGACCCCTGTCGTGTGATAGATCCCCATGTCTGCCCCGAAGTACCAATCCGTGCGCTCAGCCCAGAGGTGAGCCAGGGCGATGAGCAATAAGTTCGGCAATAAATTCTGGTCTTCGTTATCCACGGGCGTGTCGTCAGAACAGGGAAGTTCTTCAGTGCTGGGTAAAGTTTGGCGGAGAGGCTGCGCAACCACGATTGAGTTGGGGAATGCGGCGTGAGTTCATTTTAGTGCGCGAGATTCGAGCGCTAGGAGGGGCGATCGCGCGGGTCGAGAGCATCTCGCAGCCCGTCTCCCAAAATATTGAACGACAGCACCGTCAGCATCACCAACAGTGTCGGCGGCACGAT
>JBCBTL010000780.1:0-1803 GCA_039818705.1 Cyanobacteria bacterium J06639_1 | reverse complement strand
ATCACGTTCCCGAACTGAACCGGATGGGAGCCGATATCAAGCTGAAGAATGGCGTGGCGATCGTGCGTGGCGTGCCAACGCTGTCTGGTGCTCCGGTTTCGTCTACGGATTTGAGAGCGGCAGCGGCTTTGGTCGTCGCAGGACTGTCGGCAGAGGGCATCACCTCCGTGCGAGCGCTGCATCACCTCGATCGCGGTTACGACGATATTGAAGGCAAGCTGCGCGGCCTCGGTGCGAAACTCGAACGCTCCACCCAACCAGCCGCCGCAACAGTGCTAGAGCGACCGGCAGTAGCTGGGTTGACTTGAGTCGGGATTGACCGGTGATGTCTTTACGCCCTCGATCGCGGCTATCTCGTCAGTATGATGGGTAGGGCTCGGGGATCGAGGGCATGAAGGTACTAGTCGGATCGGATTATCACGGTAGCGATCGCTTGCAGGCAGAAGCGATCGCTTTACTGTCTGAGGTGGATTGGTACGTCAATTGCGGCGATTTCTGCTCGCGAGCGGGAAAACAACCGCAAGCCACTCAGTTGGGCTGTCATCCAGACGGCCTGAAAGAAGTCGAGCAGTTGGAGCGTTTTTTACGGGCGGTGGACGAGTCGGGGACGCCTTGGCTGTTCGTTCCCGGCAATCACGAGCCTCCCGCGAGTACGCTGGGCGAGCTGAATCGCAAGCTAGACAGCAGCACCGGACACATCGCCACCGAAACGCAGCTCGTATCTATCCAGGGCAAGCAAGTGTTAATCGTGCCGCTGACGCCCCCATGCGGGTGGTGTTGGGTACTCAGCAAAGATGACGTGAAAGCGATCGCCGCTACGTACCAGGATGCATCGGTCGATCTGCTGATTACGCACGCCCCGCCGCGCGGATGTTTGGATGAGGAGAGCAAGTGGTACAAAGGTCAAACCCCGACGCTGGCTCCGGCGATCGCCGCCTGCCATCCCACCTATTATTTCTGCGGCCACATGCACCACGACGGCGGCAGGCAAGCCCAAATGGGTGAAACAACTGTCGTGAACGCCGCCTTACACAACACGATTGTCGAGATTTAGTTGCGAGACTGAATACCTCCCATGCCCCGACCTCGCAAACGATTCGCTCAACATTGGCTCAAAGATGCCAGCGTGCATCGAGCGATCGTGGCAGCGGCAGGATTTGAGGGACGCGAGGGCACGAAAGTTCTCGAAATTGGCCCAGGAACGGGACAGCTCACCCGCCGTCTCTTGGCTGCGGGGGCGGAGGTCACGGCAGTCGAACTCGATCGCGATCTGTGCAACCTCCTTCGCAAGCAATTCGAGGACGAAGCGCGCTTTCACCTGGTCGAAGCTGATTTTTTGAAAACGTCACTGCCTGAGGCGATCGACCTTCTAGTCGCGAATATTCCGTACAACATCACCAGTCCCATTCTGGAAAAAGTTCTCGGCTCCCCCGAACGCCCGGTCGAGCATTTCCAGCGCATCGTCTTGCTGGTGCAAAAAGAGATCGCACTGCGCCTCCAGGCTAAACCGGGCAGCAAAGCCTACGGCGCCATGAGCGTGCGCGCTCAGTATTTAGCCGACTGTCAGCTAGTCTGCGACGTGCCTCCCAGCGCCTTCAAGCCCCCGCCCAAAGTCATGTCGGCAGTGATTTCTCTTAGCCCGCGACGCATCCAGCCGCCCGCCGCCGACCCCCACTGGTTTGCTCTGCTGGTGCGACAAGGATTCGCAACCCGCCGTAAAATGCTGCGTAACGTGCTGCGATCGCTCGTCGATCGCGATGCCGTGTCGGAGGCGCTAGAATCGCTCGGCTGAGGGGATCGAGG
>JBCBTL010000779.1:0-1803 GCA_039818705.1 Cyanobacteria bacterium J06639_1 | reverse complement strand
TACCTGCTGCGACCAGTAATCGTCTTCCTCTGCTTCGAGTAACTCGTTTTGCCATTCAGAGACCTGCAAGTACTGAACGGGTTCGTCTTCCTCGTCGGTCGCGGTGTTATTCGACTCGTAGGCATCAGCGATCGCCTCCACCAAGAGCTGAAGGGAGCGGCGATCGCCACAAAGCCCCGAAAGCGTCACGAGTAGAAAGCTTTCATGCTCCGACAAGATCGCCCAAACCACTCGTAAGCTTTGACCGAGATCGATAAGCTGCTGTCGTTCGGACTGCAAGCACGTTTGCTGGCGATCGCTACGATCGTCCGAATTTAATTCACTCCAATCCTGCTCTTCCCAGATATGAGAAGCAGTCTCGGCGATCGCCTGTAGCGGCAACTTCGTACCGGGACGGCGAGGAAAGCTGGTGCGGAGAATGTCGTAGCGATTGACGACCTGTTGCAAAGCTTGCTGGAGGCGATCGCCGTCCAGAGCGCCCGTCCACCGCACGACTGTCTGACAGGCGTAGACCGGATTGTCCTGTTGCAGCGTCCACAGATGCCGCTGCTGCGGAGACAGGCGAAACCCTTGGAGAGCTTCGGATGCTGGCATCGGGGTGGGTGGAGCGGTGGTCATGGCGGATCTCGATGACGAGGGTGCGATGAATGTGGGCTGGGTGACGGCGATTGACAGGGCTTACGGCGCGGGCGACCTCTCGGGCGGTGGATCGGGGGTGTCTGCGGCGTGCATATCTCCCATCGCTACGAGGATTTTGCGATCGCCACGAAACGGATTGCGGCTGTGGGCGGCAAGCATGTTATCGATCGCCAACACGTCTCCCTGCTGCCACGGGAACGCAATTTGAGCGCGATCGTAGGCAGCTTGAATGACGGCAATTTCTTCGGGGGCGATCGCCGAACCGTCTCCGTAGTAGGCGTGGCGAGGCAAATTGTCCTCGCCCCAGGTATCGATTAGAGACTTTTGGATGGGGTCGTCGAGACAGGCGACGTGGTGGAGCAGCAGTTGGTTGAACCAGATGCGATCGCCCGTGCGTGGATGTGTCGCGATCGCAGGTCGGATTTGTCGGGTTTTGAGGCCGCCTTCTGCTGTCCACTCCCACTGCACGCGATCGCTTTGACATCTGGCTTCCACCTCGGCGCGGTCTTCCGTATTGAAAAACTGCTGCCAACTGACATCAAAGCCGGGAATGAAGTGGCGGGTGTAAGCGATTTGAAGACGCTCGAAGCGATCGCGCAGGTCGGGATCGAGGAGGCGATAAATGTCGCGACCGTCGGCGATCGGCGTTTCGCCGCCTGATTCGGGAGCAATGGAGCAGTAGAAGCAAATCTTCATCGGCCACTGCTGCAAATGGGAACTCTCGTGGTGGAAGAGGATGGCTTTATCGGAGGGGTAGGGGGTGGAGCCGTAGACCTTGCCGCCAGCGCTGGCGCGGGGGAGGTCGCCGTAGTTGGCAAAAAGCTGCGGGCAGAGGGCTTGGGCAAACGCCTCGAATGCCTTCGGAGAGGTGAGCTGGTTGCTGCGGAAAAGCAAGCCGCCGTGTTGGAGCAGCTTCTCGTCAATCCAACTGCGATTGTTTGCCGCCCAGTCGATCAAATCGGTATCGTCGCTAGCGGGCTCGACCAGTAGGGGTAAGACGCTGTTCTCGTTTAACAATCGCGTTTCGACCAACGGACGTTCGGCGATCGCGATCGCTTTGGGAGCAGCTTTGGCAAATTTGGAGAATTTACGCTGCGATCGCTTGGTTTTCTTGGTTTCTCGCGCCTGTTTTTCTTCGGGGGTGAGCATGTCGAGACTGTCAAT
>JBCBTL010000778.1:0-1810 GCA_039818705.1 Cyanobacteria bacterium J06639_1 | reverse complement strand
CCCAATGGCAAAGTCGATCGGCAAGCACTGCCCGCGCCGTCTGACCCGTTCGACACTACTTCCAAGTTCGTTGCCCCGGAAACCGAACGACAGATCGCGATCGCTCATCTTTTCGCCGAGGTTTTAGGACTAGAAGGCGATCGCGTTGGCCTTCACGATAATTTTTTTGAGGTGGGCGGTCACTCTCTGCTCGCAACCCAGCTCGTCTCGCGGTTGCGCTCTGCGTTTGCAGTCGAACTGCCCGTTCAGGTCGCGTTTGAAGCGCCCACCGTGGCCGAACTTGACGCGGTGTTAGAGACAGAACTCAAGTCTGTAGAGGTGGAGGCGATCGCCCCTTTCCCGCGCGACGCCGCTCCCCTTCCCCTCTCCTACGCACAAGAACGCCTGTGGTTCCTCGCTCAGCTCGAAGGGCAATCTGCCACGTACAACGTGCCATACGCTGTCCGTATCGAGGGAGATCTAGACGTAGATACCCTGCAACGCGCTTTGGACGAGCTGGCGCGCCGCCATGACATCTTGCGCACCGCATTCCCCACGCTCGCAGACGGCAGCACCAGCCAAGCGATCGCCCCACTCCCGACCGTTCCCGTCGAAATTTCCACGCTGACCGTTCCTCTCGCCGACTGGCTAGCCCGCGAAGCCGCGAAGCCGTTCGATCTCGCTACCGAGCCGCTGCTGCGAGTGAAGCTGCTGCACCTAGCAGACGGCGCGCAAGTGCTGTCCGTCACGATGCACCACATCATCAGCGATGCATGGTCGATCGGGATTTTCTTCGACGAGTTGGCGACTCTCTACCGAGCATTCCGCCAGGGAAAAGCATCTCCCCTCGCACCCCTTGCCATTCAGTACGCGGACTACACCCTTTGGCAGCGTCAGCGGCTTCAGGGCGAAGTGCTGGACAGTCAACTGGACTATTGGACGCAACAGCTCGCGGATCTCCCAACCTGTCTGGAACTGCCCAGCGATCGCCCTCGCCCCCCCGTACAGACTTTCTGCGGTCGCCGCTACGAAGCCAGATTGCCCGAATCTTTGGGCGATCGCCTTCAAGCCTTTGCGCGCGATCGGAACGTCACCCCATTCATGGTGTTGCTCGCCGCCTTCCAAGTCTTGCTCTATCGCTACAGCGGCCAGCCGGATATCGCTGTAGGCACCCCGATCGCCAATCGCCAGCATCCCGATCTCGAACCCCTCGTCGGATTTTTCGTCAACACGCTCGTGATGCGCGCTCGCATTGAAGACGACACTACCGTCGAGGACTTCCTTAGCCAAGTGCGGCGCACAGCTTTAGAAGCCTACGATCGCCAAGACGTCCCGTTCGATCGCGTCGTTGAGGCATTGCAGCCAGAACGGAGTTTGGCTCACTCGCCCCTCTTTCAGGTGATGTTCGTGATGCAGAACGCGCCGCTGGCTTCGTTGGAGTTAGCAGGCGTTCGGGTGACTCCTTTGGACGTGCCGACGCACACGGCCAAGTTCGACCTGACCCTGGAGATGAAAGAAAGCGATCGCGGCTGGGTCGGCACCTGGGAGTACAACAGCGACCTGTTCGATGTCGACACCATCGTTCGCATGGCAACTCATTTGGAGATGCTTTTACAGGGAATGCTTGAGGACGCAACGCGATCGCTCTCCACATTGCCCCTGCTATCCGAGTCCGAACGACAGCGCATTCTGAAAGACTGGAACGACACGGCTACCGACTATCCGCGCGATGTATGCGTTCATCACTTGTTCGAGCAACAGGTCGAGCGCACGCCAGACGCGATCGCCGTCGAGTTCGGTGAAGATACACTCACCTACCGAGAGCTAAACG
>JBCBTL010000777.1:0-1814 GCA_039818705.1 Cyanobacteria bacterium J06639_1 | reverse complement strand
CGCCATGGCTCAGCCGGAAGCTCCTGAGGAGTCATTCACCGAGAGTGCAAATCCTGAAGCTCCGATCGTGGAGCTTGCGGTAGAAGAAACACCTGAGTCAACCGCATCAGAAGGCTCTGCATCAGATGAATCTGCACCAGAAGACTCCGCATTGGAATCAGAAGCCACGACACCGATCGTCGAACCACCAGCCGCCACGGAACCCGCAGAGGTTCTGAACAGCGATGAAGGCAACTCAGCCGGGACGAGTGAGTCGAGTTCATTGGATTCAAATGAGTCAGAGGCTTCTGACCCAAGTACGGAAAGTAATGAAGCCACCGCCGACTCCGAAGCGAGTTCCCCGGCTGCAGACGGCACCGCTACAGCTACGCCTGCACCAAGGGGGAACGCGAGGGAATTGGGTACTCCAGCGCAGAATTCTGCTCCCAAGCCCTTAACCGCTGCCGACATAACTGACGAGCAAGTGGAGCAACTAGCCCGATCGCTCCTCGCGATTCAACCCCTGTTGATTGCTGCTAACCGAGAAATTCAGAATGCTGGGTCGCCAACAGAGCAGCGAGAGATCGAGCAGTCCTTCGAGACCCAGGCGATCGCGATCGTGACGCGAGAAGGGCTGAGTGTCGAGCAGTATCGCGAGCTGCTGATGTTGGCAGATCGCAATCCCGAGTTCGAACAGCGCGTCTCTGCCCAACTCGACGACCTGCAAGGGGAGGCTGCCGCGCAGTAGTTTTTCCCAGACCAGCCGCCCAGACCCGTCCTGCTGCATAGACTCGGCCAGCCGCATAGAAGCGATCGCGTATAGCGGACAGAATGTGAGTTAGCCTGAAAGCGCGTCGCCGTTGAGATGGCTTCATCGGCTCGCATTTTGCGATTCCTAACCACTGAGCGCATTCGATCATGATTGAACTGACTGATGCAGCCGTCCGCGAAGTTAAGCGTCTGCGGACGAAGTACGACCCTTCGATGGTGTTGCGCCTGGGCGTGAAGCCTAGCGGCTGTTCGGGGATGTCTTACACGATGAACTTCGAACCCGAAGCTCGTGCGGATGATGAAACCCTCGAAATTGACGATCTCACAGTAGTGGTCGATCCCCTCAGTTTGACCATGATGGACGGGATGTCGGTCGATTTTACGGAAGATCTGCTGGGGGGCGGCTTCCGCTTCAATAATCCCATTGCAGTCAGCAACTGCGGCTGCGGCTCGTCATTTTCGGTGGCTGAAACGCAGACAGCTTCCGCGACAGCTTCCGCGTAGGTTCGTCGCGACTCTATGCCGACGAGTAGGCTCGTCCGAACGCGATCGCCTACTCGTCGGTTTCGCTTGAAGCACTTGCCTGCGCGACTGCGGGGAAGGGTAAGACGTAAATCGTCAGCACCCCAGCTAGAAATCCGAGACCGTTTCGGGCAACCGGAAGCAATTCGCCCGTGCGCGAGAGAACGGGGCCGAGTCCGAAGGCAACGAACAGAATCAGCCACAGCGGCGAGAAAATGAGCGCCCACTGCCAGTTGAAGATTTCGCCGGGGTTGCGCGGTTTGCCCGCGAAACCGCAGACAATGCCTCCCGCGACTGAGGTGATGAGCGTCAGCAACCACTGCTCGTCAGGCAGGCCGGGAACGACGCGGCAGCCTCCCTGCCGAAAGCACAGATCGAGCGTGTCTACGGTGGCCTGAATGGCGCTGTTTTCTCCCCGTTCCTCGACGAAAAACTGATTGCCAAAGCGCGATTGCAGTTCGATCCAGAACGTGCGCGGCAAGATCGGACGGACGGCATCACCCACGTTGAATGCCAGCAGGTTGCCGCCGCGCGGGTCGGCC
>JBCBTL010000776.1:0-1822 GCA_039818705.1 Cyanobacteria bacterium J06639_1 | reverse complement strand
CGAGCGCGGGTGAGGGGATCGCCGCCACCAACAGGATAGAAGCGGAGCATCGAACCCGTCCCTTCACGCTGTATCGTACAGGAGAGACGCGCGATCGGGGGATGTCCATGGCTGACACTCGCATATTATTTGCCGCAGCAGAAGCCGATCCCATCGCTAAGGTTGGCGGGATGGCGGACGTGGTTGGGACGCTGCCGCAGGTCTTGCGCGAGTCCGGCCTCGACGTTCGGCTAGCGATGCCGTTTTACGGATTTTTGTGGACGGAACTGGAATTCTCGAAAGAGCCCGTCTGGTCGGTGGACGTAATGGACACCACCTGCAAGGTATATGAAAGTGTTCTTCCGGGTACGTCCGTGCCCTTGTATCTGTTCGAGCACTACGCGTTCGCACCGCATCGCATCTACTACGGCGACGACGAGTTTTGGCGGTTCACCTTTTTCGCCAACGCCGTGACCGAATTTGCCTGGAACTATTGGAAACCCAACATCATTCACTGCCACGACTGGCACACGGGCATGATTCCCGCCTGGCTGCACGACACGTCCGATATCGGCACCGTGTTCACCATTCACAATCTCGCCTACCAAGGGCCGTGGCGCTGGCAACTGGAACGCATGACCTGGCTGCCCTGGTTCTATCAAATCCACAACACGATGGCCGGAGCGATCGCCTATGCCGATCGCGTCAATACCGTCTCGCCGACCTATGCTGCTGAAATTCGCACCCCCGCCCACGGCGAAACATTGGACGGATTGCTCGGCTCCGTTGGCGATCGCCTCAGCGGCATTTTGAATGGGATCGATTGCGATCGCTTCAATCCCGCCACAGACACAGCCCTAGCTCAGACCTACACGGTTGAGACTCTAGATAATCGGGCGCTCAATAAAGCCGCCCTCCAAGAAGAGGTCGGAATTACGGTAACCCCCGAGCGGTTCGCGATCGGCATGGTGACCCGCTTGGTGGAGCAAAAAGGCATCGATTTGATGTTGCAGGTCATGGATAAGTTCCTGGCCTACTCCGACGCACAGCTCATCGTCCTGGGCAGCGGTGAAGCGGACTACGAGACCAAGCTGAGAGACATGAGCCAGCGCTTTCCGCAGCGCATGAGCTATGTGTCGCGATTTGACGAAAAGCTGGCGCGCCGCATCTACGGAGGTGCCGATGCCTTTCTGATGCCCAGCCGCTTCGAGCCGTGCGGCATCAGCCAACTGATCGCGTTGCGCTACGGCTGCGTACCCATCGTGCGCCGCACCGGCGGTCTGGTCGATACCGTGATTCATCACGACCCGCGCCGCAATGCGGGCACCGGCTACTGCTTCGATCGTTACGAACCCCTCGACTTCTACACCTGCATGGTGCGCGCCTGGGAAGGGTTTCAGTACCGCGAAAGCTGGCAAGCACTTCAACAGCGAGCCATGAGCCAACGGTTTGACTGGGAGCGATCGGCTCGCGCCTACATCAAACTCTACGAAGAGATTATCGGTCTGCCAATTGCGACCTCTGCGCGAGCTAAAGCGGCAACCCATCAGGCGGAAACTTATCGAGACATAACGCCCGAAGCCGCGATCGCCACGGCCAGCCGCGACTCTTGAAGTGTGACTCTTGAGATGCAACTCTCAGGCAAAATCATGCGCCCGTAATGCTGCCCAAATTGCGTTCGACAGTTCGATCTCCCTCCCCTACAATTGAGGCAACTCCGAGATCGTGCGGTATGCTCGTGCGTTTCATCGATTCAGTCCCCTCGAATCCATCTAGTCGGTGGCGAGACGGGCTTTATTATCCGAGACTTTTTCCCTGGCGGATGCGTTCCTCCAGACTAGGT
>JBCBTL010000775.1:0-1836 GCA_039818705.1 Cyanobacteria bacterium J06639_1 | reverse complement strand
TGCGAGGGTGGAGTCATGACTCCACCCTCGCAGCGACGACGGACTCACCGCCAGTGGCGGAGCGCGCTGTCTCCCAAAGGCGAAGGCGCGATCGCTACTTGGTTGCAACAAAGTCAGATTCAGGTCGATCGCGATCTGCGTTCGTGGTTGGGCGCGACCAATGTGGTGGCCGAACTCCCTCCGATCGCGGGGAAAATTCCCGATCGCCTTTTGGTGATGTCTACGGATGACGTGCATCAGTCCAGCCGGATATTAAATGCCTGGTGGCAAGAGCTGTATTTGCAAGGTCATCCGCCTCAGAATCAGACGTACAAGGGCGTTCAGATTTTTCAACTGCCTCTCCAGCCGCGAGTCAAAGACGAAGCCCAACGCTTTCAATCAGTAGCCGCCATCGGCGATCGCTACGTGGCCTTTGCCTCTTCGGATGCCGCGATGCAGGCCGCGATTGACAGTTGGCAAATCCCCGAGCTGTCGCTGAGTACGGACGAGCGTTATCAAGCTGCCAGCGATGTCCTCCAAGGCAGTGGCTTCGGCTGGGGATACGTCAATGTGAAGGAAATGGGGTGGCGATCGCCAGACTCCGATGAAGACCAGACTTGGCCGACTGCTCGGGGGGCAGCAAGCGGGCTGGGATTTAGCTATCGGCTGACGCGAGATGGACAGCAGCTCCGCACGGCGATCGTGACGAACGGCGAGGCGATCGCGTCTGACTACGAGTCGGTCGAGCATTTGCCTGGAGTGATGCTGACGCTCCTAGCGGACGAACCGCGATCGCTGTGGTTGCAACTGCGGCGCAGCATCAGTAAGACTGAGGACACGTCGGCACTGGCTAGTGAGTTGGATCGCGATCTGGGCAGGTTAGGGACGTAATGTATCGGGGTGACGCAGCGTGAGGATACCGCATGAGCGATTGGACGGAGCCGCTGGAGTGGAGTGATGAGGCGCTGGCAAAGTTGAGCAGCATCCCTTTTTTCGCTCGCAGTCAGGCGCGGCAGTACATCGAACAGCTCGCCCGCGATCGCGATCTAGACGAAATCACCCCTGAATTCGTCGATGAAGCCCGCAAAATGTTCGGGAACTGAGCCAGTGTTCTCGTTCGTGGAGAGCAATGTCACCGAAATCGACAGGACTTGCTCGTAGCATCAGTATTTGCGCTCTTTCGGCTCGAATCGATTGATAACGACGGGACGATAGGCAAGCTCGATCGCGTCATCGTCCTGCAGGTACGCCAGCGTGTGTCGTAAAAAATTAGCGTCGTCACGACCTTGATAGTCTTCTCTCGAATGGGCTCCTCGACTTTCTTTGCGGTGGAGCGCCCCGGTCATGATGGCGCTACCGACCGTCATCAAATTGCGCAGTTCCCAAGCTTCGGTCAGTTCGGTGTTCCAGCGCTGGCCGCGATCGTCGAGCCGAACGGTCTGCAATTGCGATCGCAGTTCGGCGAGCTGCTCTAACCCCTGGCTCATCAGCTCTTGGGTGCGATACACGCCACAGTATTCGGTCATGCAGTCCTGGAACTTGCGGCGAATGGTGTCGATGCGACATTCTCCAGGTTGCTCGAATAGGCGGGCGCGATCGCGTTCGGCCTCGGCCAGAAAAGACGACTCGTTCAAGGGGGGAAGCGATCGCCCTTTCACGTACTCGGCCAGCGTTGCTCCCGTCCGCCGACCGTAGACGACGCATTCCAACAGCGCGTTACTACCGAGTCGATTCGCACCGTGGACGGACACGCAAGCCGATTCGCCCGCTGCGAAAAATCCATCCACCAGACCGTCAGAGCCGCTGCGCACTTGGCCGTTCGTATTGGTAGGAATGCCGCCCATCGAATAGTGAATC
>JBCBTL010000774.1:0-1841 GCA_039818705.1 Cyanobacteria bacterium J06639_1 | reverse complement strand
GTTGGCGATAGTAGTCCACGCTCTTGATTTCAACTTCGATGCGATCGCCTAAGCTAAACTGCTGTCGATTTTTGCGTCCCACCAAGGCTTGCTGGCGGTTGCGATATTCATACCAGTCGTTATCGAGCGAGCTGACGTGAACCAGTCCTTCTGCCAGCACCGGATCGGTGGTGACGAAAAACCCGTACTTTTGCACGCCCACGATCAGACCGCCCACTTTTTCACCGACGTGTTTCTGCATGAAGGCTGATTTTTTTAAGCCTGCCAATTCGGCTTCAGCCTGCAAAGCGCGTTCTTGAGCTTGCAGAATGTCGGGCAGCAGCATTTCCAGCGTCGCGAGCCATTCTTTTTGCAGCTTGGGCGGTAAGACACTCCAGTTGATTTGGCCGTGGCAACTGCTGTTGAAGAGATCTACACCGTGTTTGACGCGGGACGAACGGCGATCGCGACCTTTAGCAAAAACTGCATGAAGAATGCGCTGAATACTGAGATCGACATAGCGCTGAAGCGGTGCGGTCGCATGACAGTAGACGGCTAAGCCCATGCCCGCGTGCTCGGCGGGTTCGAGCTGTTCTGTGGCTGGAGATAACGCCCCCAAAAAGGAGTGTTGCAGCCCCAGTGCTGTGCCGCTCTCGATGACATCGGCCTGCTGTAGGCGTTGAGTGGATCGGAAAATATCGGCGGTGGTAATGGTTTCAACTTCCGCGAGCTCTAAGCCCAGCTTGACGTTGTCAGTCAGACGAGCGAACGACTGCATGGCTTCGGCAGTGGGGGCCGGATTGACGCGGTAAAACGCCGGTACTCCCAAAGCGCTGAGATGACGGGCGATCGCGCTATTGGCGAACACTTGCAGTTCCGCGACGATGTTGAAGGCTTTGCTGTCTGAGGTGAGTTGCAAAACAGCAGCGTGCGTTTCATCGGCTGGGGAAAGCGACTGGCGAGGTACGTAAAGTTCGCCGCTCGACTGCTGGTGGCGTTGCTCTCTGAGTGCAGTGGCGAGATGATGCAAGCACTGCACCAACTCAGAGACTTCAGACGGATCGGCTTGCGGGGGAGACACATTCTCAGCGAGAAGCGCATCGAGGTGCTCGTAGGTCAGTTCGGCTTGCGGACAAATAGCACCGGGACGAATTTCGTACGATCGCAACTCGCCCGTGTCGGTCAGCGTGGCTAAGACCGTAATTGTGGGGCGATCCTGACCCGCGCTCAAACTGCACTGTTCCAACACGCGCTCGGGGTACAGCGGTAAATGAGTTTCATCGAGGTGGACGGCGATCGCCCGCTTGCGCGCCTCGTGATCGATATGGCGATCGGCGATGATCGTATGGGCGACATCGGTAATATGAATGCCCAACTCCCAGAGCAGCTCGGGTTCGGCGTTCAGCGGAATGTCATCTTCGGATGGAGTGGTGGTTCGCAGCGAGAAGGCCAATTCGGCAACTCCATTGTCGGGTCGCACCGAGACCGTCAGCCACTCGCGATAGTCCTGCCTTTTTTTGAGATCGGTTTTGGTCAGTTTGCTGGCAATTTTGGCCGCACTCGCCGCCACGTCCTCGGGAAAGCTCTGGGGGAGGTCGTGCTTACAACAAACTAAATCGATGTCAATGGATGCTTTGTTGCCCTTGCCCAAAACCTTGCGCACGTAGCCACGTGGCGGGAGCTGAGCGAGAGGGTAGCGCTCGATTTCAACGTAAACGAATTGGCCTTCGGCTGCGTCTGGGGGAATCGCGGGTTCAGGTTTGGAGGCGATCGCTGCAGTAGTTTCGGGTTTTCCGTGGGGGGCTTGCTCGGAGGCAGAGGAGGTCTCTGTCGATCGCGCAAAGGTCAGATCGAGTTCGAAG
>JBCBTL010000773.1:0-1841 GCA_039818705.1 Cyanobacteria bacterium J06639_1 | reverse complement strand
TACTCGATCATCTTCAGAGCTGAGGGGGCCGGCCCGTACGGGTTTTCATTGCGAGACAGCAGCGCCACGCCTTCCGGCGCGCCCAGCAGGTAGGGATCGGGTGCCGCCAGCGCCTCAGGCGGAAACGCCTCTTCGGCGCTCGCCACCGTCGCCTGAACCCCGCTCGCGCAACCGGCAACAGCCGCGCCAGCAGCACCCGTCAGTATGAAACGGCGTGATAAGTTAAAGGTCATATTCAACTCCTGAAATGGGAGGGCCGCAGCCGATCCCGAGACCAAAATCGATAAAGCGCCTGATCCTTCAGCGGATCAGTTCACGAATGTGTTTTGGAGAACGATCGCAGACGTTGCGACGAGGTAGACCCCGAATACGCGCTTAAGTGCTACGGCGTTGAGACTGTGCGCGGCCCGCGCACCAAGGGGCGCGGTAATGAAAGACATAGACGTTATTGCGAGGACAGCAATCAAATTCACATAGCCAACCGAGCCGAAGGGCAGCGAAGTCTCACCAAGCCCCAGAATCGCAAATCCAACTGCCCCCGGCATCGCGATAATAACGCCAAACCCTGCTGCTGTGCCCACAGCCTGATGGATTGGGCGACCGCAAGCCGTCATCACGAGCACCGCGATCGTTCCTCCTCCAATACCCAGCAATGCGGAAAAGCCGCCAAGGAATGAAGCGATCCCTGCAAGCGCCAGCCCCTTAGGCATATCGGCAAAGACCTGCCTCTTTGGCTGCATCACCGGCGCGATGAAGTGAACGCCCATCAGGAAAACCCCGATAGCGAAAATCCACTTCAGAGACCGTCCATCCATGTAACGCGCCAAAAGCAGGCCGACGAGCACGCCAAATATCAGCCACGGAGCCCAGTCTCTTATGATCTTGGAGTCGACCGCCCCGCGTTTGTTGTGAGCGTGAACCGATCTCGACGAGGTCACCACGATGGTCGCAAGCGACGTTCCGATTGCAACGTGCGTCAGGACATCCGCATCGACACCGAAGAACCCGAAAACCAGCAGGAGCGCCGGGACAACGACAAAACCTCCGCCTATTCCAAACAGACCCGCCACAAACCCGGCAACCAGTCCGGCCCCCATTAACACGCCGACCAGTTGAGCGATCTGCGTGTAGTCCACTTCTGTTCCAGACATCTTTGTCCTGCTTAGTATTGAGAGCTGCCGTGAGCCGTGCGCAGACGTTGCGCAGAGAAAGCGATGCGAGGAGCAACCGAGGTCGCTCCTCGCCCTACTTCGCCCCTACTTTGGGAAGGAAGAGAGAGGGCGATTAGTCGTGTTAGAAATCGGCGCGCACGCGGGCGTAGTAATACCCGCCCTGCCAATCAACGACGCTGTCAGATCGGTAGATCCGACCACAACAGGTTTCTCCGATTTCACCCGGTGCCGGGTACTCATCGAAGAGATTGCGCACACCAAGCGAAACCCGCACGGCGTCCGACAGCTTGTAGCTCGCCTCAACATCGAACTGGACCTCGGGATCAAACTCCTGGATCGCCGTCACCACGGAGCTGCCATTCGAGTTCTTGTAGGACCCGTAATAGTTCGCCCGGGCGAGCAGGGTCAGCGGGCCAGTCTCGTGAGTGACGGTGAACACACCCCGCCAATCGGGCAGCCCGTTCTCGAAGTCGAATTGAGACTCTGCGTTGAACAGCTCGTCAACTTCACTGTCGAACTCCGTGGTGTTGTAGTTCACCGAACCGGTAAAGTTCGTTTGCGCACCGCCTGCCCAGTCCATGGAGTACGTTCCGACAACGTCCACGCCCTGTGTGGTCGTGTCGAATGCATTGGTGAAATAGAACACGCCACCAATCGACTCAGCACCGA
>JBCBTL010000772.1:0-1842 GCA_039818705.1 Cyanobacteria bacterium J06639_1 | reverse complement strand
GTCAACCCTACATCGGCTGCAATCACGCCATTGGCATTGTTGTTGAGTCCGTTCGGCCCCGTAAAAATGATGCTGTAAATCCCTTCTCCGGGAGCCGTGTAGACGCACGGCGTATAGCCAGTTAGGTTTCCAGTACCGTCGGCAGAGCGCGGGCCGGCTAGCTCTTGGGCGCGACTGGTAATGCGACCCACCCCCGGTTGGTCGGCATTGCAGTCTAGATCGGGGGCGGGAATCGTTTCGCTACCGACAAACCCCGAAATCCGTCCCGGCTCGAACACTAAGATGCTGCCTGTCGTTCCCAAACTCGTATTGGCAACGCCATTGGCTGTCGAACCGAGCAAAATGGCTTCGCCTGCTTTGGCGTACACCTGAAAAATCGATCGCCGTCGAATCGAGCCCGACCCGCCCACGAAATTGGGATTGCCGACCTGATTGGTACGCCATTCAATATTGGCTCGCCGTCCCGAAGCTCCACTCGGATAAAAGTCGCGACTGCCTTCGGCGATCGCCGGCAGATTTGCTCCAGCCGCGATCGCGACGGAGATTAGCGCGCTAGCAAAGCATCGAAGGGAGCGAATGGCAGGCATGACCTCAAACTCTCTGGCTGGATTTGAACGAGTGGAATGGCAACGAGCGAAAACGAGTCAACAGGTCAGCCACGGTACTACCGCACTGGCAGCGACACCTCCTAGGCGGAACCCCGTGTAGCCGACTCGCCCGCAGTGCTGCGAACGATAAACGGGGGCGAGCGATCGCGCCTGTGTTATGGGTTTGCATCGAGGTCGCGTGAGGCCGCAACAGCAATTCCGAGCGGTTGCATCGGCAAAGGCTCAGGAATAACACGGGAGCATCACGACATGCCCCGAAAAAATAGATTTTTATGAAGCTAGGATACCCGGAATTGAGGGGGAAAACGTCGCTCGCGCGGACAACTCCTAGATTGTCTCCGCAATCTCACGGATGCTCGTGCCGATGCTGACAGAGATGCCGAGCACGTGTCGGGTGGCCAATGTTGTGATGCAGAAAGCGTCAGCGTCGCTAGTTAGCGTCGCGCTAGTAACTGGTGTGACGAGATATGGTGTAGCGGGCGACGACAGGGGCAAGGGGCACCCGATACGTTGCGATCGCCTGCGGCTCGCGATCGCGATCGCCCTTGGCAGTCAGCCAGCCGTGGTGAGCGGCGATCGCCGTCAGACAGATCAACGCGATGCCCGCCAAATGACAGCCCGACACGAGCCAGGGGCGATCGAGGACGAAGTCTGAAATCGTGCGGCGCATAGCAGAGGGGAGAATGCAACAAGTCCGAAGGTCGCGACCGCGAGCAAGGGGGTGCGCTCTGTGGCTGCGACGTGTCACTCTCACGCCTACTCTTAGCCTACCCATCGCCCAGAGAGCGAGCTACACTGCCCGCTCATCGTGTAAGAAGTCTTAGCGATCGCCAGTGCTTTCCGATTTGCCAGTTGCCTCCAGCTCGCCCATTCCCTCAAACCGGTCACTTCACATCAACGGGTCACTTCACTTCAGAACAGTGCGGAACCGAATGAAGCCGTACGAATTGGTCGGCGTTCCCGCTCCGGTGGCGGGAGGGATGGGGTTGGTGATGGTGACAACAACGGCTCCGGTGGTGTTATTGCTGCCTGTGACCGGAATGGTCGAGCCTGCATTGCCCGGATCGGCCTTGACGCAGAGGCTGGGGGGCGTAGAGCCGGGATTGAAAAACTGACCGCGATCGCCGTCGCTCAGGTTGTTAGTCAGCTCGAAGTTCGGCACGGACGGCAGCGTGCTGCTGTCGAGAGCCAAGCCGATGCCGCTGCCAGCAGTGAAGCTATCGGGCACGAACTC
>JBCBTL010000771.1:0-1844 GCA_039818705.1 Cyanobacteria bacterium J06639_1 | reverse complement strand
CTTGACGGTAGCGTCTAAAGAGCCGGAAGCGTAGGCAGCAGCCACGTCAACTAAGGTAACGCTCTTCACTTTGGAACCGTTGCCAGCACAGCCGAAGGCTTCGTAGCGCTCGGCGCAGACAGCCTTCATGCGCTTGATGGCGGGCTTCATGAAGTGGCGGGGGTCGAAGTTAGACGGATCGGCATCAGCCGCTTCGCGGATGGCAGCGGTGATCGCCAAACGGTTGTCGGTGTCGATGTTCACCTTGCGCACGCCACTCTTGATGCCGCGCTGGATTTCTTCCAGGGGCACGCCGTAGGTCTCGGGAATCTTACCGCCGTGCTCGTTGATGATGTCGATCAGGTCTTTGGGCACAGACGAAGAACCGTGCATGACCAAGTGGGTGTTGGGCAAGCGGCTGTGGATTTCCTCGATGCGGCTGATGGCGAGAATGTCGCCGGAGGGCTTGCGGGTGAACTTGTACGCGCCGTGGCTGGTGCCGATCGCCAATGCGAGGGCATCCACTTGGGTGCGCTGTACGAAGTCAACCGCTTCGTCAGGATCGGTCAGAAGCTGATCTTTGCTAAGGGTGCCTTCAAAACCGTGGCCGTCTTCCGCTTCGCCCGCGCCGGTTTCGAGAGACCCCAAGCAGCCCAGTTCGCCTTCCACGCTGACACCGATCGCGTGCGCCACGTCCACTACCGTCTTGGTGACTTCGACGTTGTATTCGTAGCTAGCGGGGGTCTTCGCGTCAGCTTCCAGCGAGCCATCCATCATGACGCTGGTGAAGCCTTGCTGCATAGCGGAATAGCACGTAGCGGGGCTATTGCCGTGGTCTTGGTGCATGACGACCGGGATGCTGGGATAGGTTTCCAGCGCGCCCAAAATGAGGTGGCGCAGGAAGATGTCCCCTGCATACTTGCGAGCACCGCGAGACGCTTGCAGAATGACCGGGCTGTCGGTCTCTTCTGCGGCCTGCATGATCGCTTGGATCTGCTCCATGTTGTTGACGTTATACGCCGGAATGCCGTAATCGTTCTCAGCGGCGTGATCCAGCAGCGTCCGCAGTGATACTAAGGGCATGTGAGTCCTCCCAGGTGCTTTTCGCGTTTACATGATACTTCTCGCGACATCATTAATCTTAAGATAGTTTTCACGCTTTACTGTGGCGATCGCTGCATTGGCTGGCGATCGCGCTCGATTCTCGGGGGATCTGAGTTGGGATCGGAATGGCTTAGGTGGCTAATTAAAAAGAGTGGGCAGGTCGGGCTGATGCCAAAACTGACCCATCAGCCGCATCTGCTCGGGGGTATTGCGTCCGAAAGATAGCTCGGGCAGGTTGTCGAAGGGGAAGAACCCAACGTCGTCGGTTTCGGAGTTTTCAAAATCGGGGAGCTGTTCAACGATGTCGCAGCGCATGAAGATTTTGTAGATGTAGTAGGCGTTGGGTTCTTTGAGGAAAGGATTGCGATCGAGGACGCCCAAAACTCTGACTGATTTAGCAACGTACCCGGCTTCTTCGCGGATTTCCCGTTCCACCGCTTCGGCGGGAGAGTCGCCCAAGTCTGCCCAGCCGCCGGGGAGCGACCACTTTCCATCTATTTTCTCGCGCACCATCAGCACGTGGCCGTTGTCGTTAAACACCACGCCGCGCACGTCTACGTTGGGGGTGACGTACTTTTTGTCTTCACTCAGGAAAAAAGACTCCACCTGATGAAATTCGGCTTCGGTGTACGCAGCCAAAATTTCGTGGGCGAGGGCGAGCATTTTTTCGCAGCGCTCGATTTCAAAGGGGTTCGTGCTGTAGGCGAGCGCTCCTTGCACGGAGGCTTGAATGCGCGTCGCCCACTCGTACCAGCGATGAT
>JBCBTL010000770.1:0-1846 GCA_039818705.1 Cyanobacteria bacterium J06639_1 | reverse complement strand
ACTGAGGCGAGCGAAAACTTTTCTCAACAAAACGATGGCAAAAACTGGAATTTTGCTGCTCAACTTGGGCGGGCCGGAAACGCAAGAGGATGTCAAACCCTTCCTCTACAACCTGTTTTCCGATCCTGAGATCATCCGGCTGCCTGTCCCCTGGCTGCAAAAGCCCCTTGCCAGCTTTATCGCCACCATGCGTTCCGAGAAGTCCAAGCGCAACTACGCCGAAATCGGCGGCGGCTCTCCACTACGCCGCATCACCGAGGCACAGGCCAACGCATTACAGGCCAATTTGAGCGATCGCGGCCACGACGTGCCCATTTACATTGCCATGCGCTACTGGCACCCGTTCACGGAAGAAGTAGTGCAGCAGCTCAAGTCAGACGACATCGAGCGAGTGGTGGTGCTGCCTCTGTACCCGCAATATTCCATCACCACCAGCGGTTCTAGCTTTAAGCTGCTCGACGAGTTGTGGAGTCGCGACCCCCAGCTTGCCAAAATCGAGCGCGTCACCATCAGTTCGTGGTACGACCAGCCGGACTACATCAGTTCCATGGCAGCAGCGATCGCGTCCGAACTCGATACGCTCGACCATCCCGACGACGCCTACGTTTTGTTCAGCGCCCACGGCGTTCCCGAAAGCTACGTGCAGGTGGCAGGCGACCCCTACCAGCAGGAAGTCGAGGGCTGCGTGCGCTTGATTTGGCAGCACCTCGATCGCCCCAACCCGTACAGCCTCTCGTATCAAAGTCGGGTTGGCCCGGTGAAGTGGCTCCAGCCCTACACGGAAGACGCACTCGAAGAGCTAGGAGCCAAAGGGGTTGAAAATCTGCTGGTGGTGCCGATCAGCTTCATTTCCGACCACATCGAAACGCTGCAAGAAATCGACATCGAGTACCGCGAGGTGGCCGAAGAAGCAGGCGTGAAGCACTTCACCCGCGTGCCCACCCTCAACACCGACCCCAACTTCATCAATGCCCTGGCGAAGATGGTCGTTCCATACCTGCAACCGAGCGACGTGCCCGAATCGGCGCTAGCATCGGTGTCCTAATTTCGTGTCCCAATGTCGCCCTTCATCTGAGCCACTCGACTGAGGAAGCGTCCGCGTCAGGCATTCTCGGCGTAGACTGAAACGGTTGTTTGGCGATCGCGTGGATGGACACGACTCTTTTTGCACGAGCGGCCAGCGTAGGGGCGATCGCGGCAGGTCTTCTGCTAGTCGCAACCGTCGTTTTGTGGCTGCGCCAGTCGAAGTGGCGGTTTGCCTTCGTGGGGTACACGGCGTTTACGATCGTGTTGAGTACGGGGCTGTGGGCGCTCAGTTTGGGGCCGATCGTACGCACCAGCATCCCCGGCGCGGCGCGATATACGGTGGTCTACGATCGCGGCTCCGACCGCGCCAGCATCGCCGTATCCCAGAGCATCACTCCCGAACAGCTCGACCTGACGCTTCAGCAGGCAGCGAGCAACCTCTACTCCTCCGGACGCTATTCCAGCGATACCAACGTTCTTACCATTCGCGCCCGCACCGTGCTCCATCCTGAAGCTGGGGTCACGGAAGCGCTGGAGTTAGGGAAAGTAACGCGATCGCTCGGTCGTCGCAACGACCCCGACCTGAACGTTCGGGTGAATAAGGCGGCATTCGAACGACTGCAGTCTCTCGCATCTGACGAGCCAGCGTAGTTAGAATTGACTGCGGCATAGAATTCTCTGACACCTGCTCTAAATCTGCGAGAGGGCGCGATGACCGTAGACATCGGTTTCTCCATCAATCAGAGTTTGTCCGTTCCCGCGATGGTGACGGCGAACTCTATCTTGAAAAACGCTGCCGAGCCGGATGCGCTTCGCTTCA
>JBCBTL010000769.1:0-1850 GCA_039818705.1 Cyanobacteria bacterium J06639_1 | reverse complement strand
AAATTCAAATCGGGTCGGCGTATCCGATTCGCGACGAAATGGCGATGGAAGTGCGCGGCCTCCACCTTCTCTCCGGCTTGCCCCGCACCGTCACGGTGAAGAGTCCCGAGATTCGCGAAAGCATGATCGAGCCGCTTTCGGTGATCGTGGAAGCTGTGAAACGCACGCTAGAACGCACGCCTCCAGAACTGGCGGCAGACATTATCGATCGCGGCATCATGCTAGCGGGCGGCGGTGCATTACTTAAAGGTCTGGACGCTCTGATCAGCCACGAAACGGGCATTTTGGTTCACGTGGCTGCTGACCCGCTGCTTTGCGTGGCCCTCGGCACGGGCAAAGTTTTGGAAAATTACAAGCGATACGAGCGGGTTCTCACAGGCAGTTTTAAGGGATGAAGGTACAACAGAAGGAGAAGCACTGACGCTTCATGAGAGATGAACGCGTGCTAGGCATCGCCTGCATGTTGAGGTAGTGGGGGTCGGTGGCGATGGTGGTAGATTCGATGCGGCGCTGGTGGGCGCGCTACGGTACGGCACTGATATTGTCGGTGCTGGCGTTGGGCGGAGCTTTCGGCCTGCAATACACGCGCGGCGCAGGGTTGGTGGAGCTGTATCGCTTTTTAACATTACCCTTCGCCCCGAAAGTCGATCCCGATCGCATTTTCACGCAAGTGGGAACGGCGGAAATGCGATCGCAACTGCAAGATTTACAGCACCAAAACGAGGAACTGCGCCAACAGCTCGCCCTCAACACTCGCTCGGGCGGAAAAGCGATCGCGGCTCCCGTGGTGGCACGTTCTGCCGACCATTGGTGGCAACAGCTCACCCTCGGACGCGGTGAAAAAGATGGCATTCAGATTGGCGATGCTGCCGTCGCTCCTGGGGGATTAGTGGGTCGCGTCGAGTCAGTCACTCCCAATACCAGTCGCATTCTCTTGATCGGCAGTCCGACCAGTCGGGTGGGCGTGTCTCTAACTCGCACGCGGGCGATGGGGGTGTTGCACGGACGGGGTACGAATGTAGCGGTGATGCAGTTTTTCGACAAAGAACCCAACGTCCAAGTGGGGGATGCGGTCGTCACGTCGGGAATTAGCAGTCTGTATCCGTCCGGCCTCGCGATCGGGACGGTGCAGGAGATCGACTTGCAAGCGAGCCCTTCCCCAGAAGCCACGATCGCGCTAGCTGTCCCGTTCGACATTTTGGAGTGGGCTTCGGTGTATCGCCACGACAGTTCCCTGGTTCGCGAAGCCACCTCAGGACTCCCCAGCCAGTGAGAACGTCCCTAGCTACGCGCCGCAGGAGATCTCCTCTCCCCGCCCCCGCTCGCTGGGGGGTGACTGTTCTATCGGCGATCGCCTGCGTACTGGGTTCCTGGGTTCACCTGCCGGGGATGGTGTTGGCGGGCGTTACGGTGAACTGGCCGGCGATCTGGATGGTGGCCTGGAGCGTCAACCGTCCCGCGTGGCAGGGGGCGATCGCGGGCGTGGCTCTCGGGCTGGTGCAAGATAGCCTCACCCATTCTCAGCCCACTCACGCCCTCAGCCTTGCTTTGGTGGGGTTTTTGACGGCACGGCTGCATAAAGAGCGCTTCGTGCGGGAAGATTTCGTGTCGGTGGCGCTGATTGTCTTCGGCATGACGGCGATCGCTGAAACGGTGATGGCGCTGCAATGGACGTGGCTGCTGATGGCTCAGGAGACTAGCCAGATGTTTTGGCGATCGCTGGGGGGGATTTGGCAAAACTATCGCGCGATCGTGCTCAGTTCCGCCATCCTTAGCAGCTTGTGGACTCCCGCACTCTCCATCCCGCTTAACTGAGTCTCGAAGTCTTTCTGCCACACCCAGTTAAGCGG
>JBCBTL010000768.1:0-1851 GCA_039818705.1 Cyanobacteria bacterium J06639_1 | reverse complement strand
GATCGCTTTCAGCCCAAATGAACGGGCAAGCGGCCAAGCTCACCTCGAAGGCTGGAGCCGGGGCGTTGTGTGTGGGGTTGTTTGAGGCGGGGTTGCAGAAGTTCAGTCTCAACTATCTCCGTACCGTGTTGCAGTCCTACGGTTTCGAGATGGGCAACTCCTTCCGCGAGACAGCGACTGAGTTAGTCGAGAGTTTGGATCGGAATCAGCGGGTCGGGCTGGCTCTCTCGTTGGTGGTGGAGTTATCGAGTCAGGGGCACATCGCTACGAGCGACATCGGTGCGATCGCAGGGTTGGCTGACGACCTCGAAGTCGAAGACCCGAACGCGATCGCTGACGACACCGATCCCAGAAAGTCGGACCCCGAGGCGATCGCTCCTGAGGTTGAGGAGCCAACCGGAGAAGTCGAGACTGATACCCCCAAGAACACCAAGAGCAAGCGCAAGAGACGGCGGACGGCTGTAGCTGCTGGTGCTAGCTGATGGCTCGCATCAAGCGCGATCGCAAGGTCAACAAGGGCGGCGAGGAGGTTACCTACCTTCGCGCCGTCGATGGGGGCAAGCGCACCAGCCAAGCGATCGCCAAACCCTCGCAGCGTCAGCGTTCCTCCGCGATCGCGCGCATACCTTCCGGTAAATCGTCCGATTCGCCCCCTTGCTATAGAGAGCGTGAAAAAAATCGAATTATCGCGAGCCTACAAGCGGGTTCGAGTTTGTTGGTGGTGGGCGACGGCGGCTGTGGCAAAACGTTCTTAGCGCGGCTCGTGGCGGCTGAGTTAGAGGAGGCGGGTTTCGCGGTGGCGCTGCTGCGTCCGACGACGGTGAAGGATTTCATCGGACGGCTGGCCGTTGCCTTCGATATCGACATGGAGAACCTTGAGGGGAAGAAGCGCGCCAGTCCAGAGCTGCAAGTGGCGATCGCGGAGCACTTGGCCGAGCATCGGTGTTTCGTCATCATCGACAGCGCCCATCGGTTGCAGGTGGCGCTGAGAGTTTGGCTCGACGATTTGTTAGAGCAGCGTCAGCCGATGCTGTTGTTTGCGACGCATCCGCCTGCTCGCGACCTTTTTATGAAGCTGCCCCGGCTGGAGTTGAAGCCCCTCGATGACGATTCCATTCGCGACCTGATGGAGACGACGGGGGGCGAGCTGAGCTTAGAGATGACCCCGGCACGGTTGGCGCGGTTGCAGCAGCGCAGCGGTGGTAACCCGATGTTGGCACGGCGCATTGTCGATGAGGAGCGCTTGGGGCTGGAACCAAATGGCCCCGACCATACGCGCTGGATCGACGGCACGCCATTCTTAGTTGCAATCCTGGTGTGCTTCGTGGTCGTGCGGGTCGTCGGTCTGGGTCTCAACAACACCAACCTCTATCTACTCGGCGCGATCGCCGCAGGGGGCGCGACGGCGGTGAGGCTGTTGGTCGGTCGGATTCCGCAGCGGAGATCGAAGTTATGATGTCGCGCTCTCACATCGCTTTCAGCGTGGCGTTCTCGTCGCTGCTGTTGGGGACGGCGCAGCCCGTGCCGTTGGCGATCGCTGGAGCGGCGGCGCTGTTACCCGACATGGACACCAGCAAATCGCTGTCCGGTCGGTTGCTTTTCCCTGTCAGTTCCTTTTTTGAGAAACGGTTCCCACATCGGAGTTTGACGCACTCGTTCGCGTTCACGCTTTTCATGGCGGCGATCGCGTCTCCGCTGTGGGTGTTCGCGGGCGTGCTCTACTGGAAGGCTTTCGTACTGGGCTACTTTCTCGGCTGGTTTGCCGATTGTTTCACCAAGAGCGGGGTGGTGGCGTTCTGGCCGTATGACGCTCGGTTGGTGGTGCCGGGAAATCCCAGAATGCGGCTGTCT
>JBCBTL010000767.1:0-1854 GCA_039818705.1 Cyanobacteria bacterium J06639_1 | reverse complement strand
CAAGCGTTTCCAGATATCGAGTTTGCAGTCGCGCAATTGCTGGTCGATTTTTTCTAAAGGCTAAGGCAAACGCAAATGTTCGCGCAACACTCATAAAAAAACTGGTGAAGCGTCAGCACACTCCACCAGCCCGAGGAAACGAGGAAATATCTTAGTTAATGATTGAACATCCAGGGTCTGCCGCCGGATTTGACGGTGTTTCGCGGTTTGGGCGGCTCACGATCGCCCGATTTCACCAACTTCGGTTCCCCCGCAGCTACCCGCCGCACGTTCGACAGTCCAGAGGACAAGATTGTCGGTGGCGAAAACAGTCGCTTGGCAGGCCGATCGCAGGTTTCGCAATCGAGCGGTTTTTGGTAGTCGGCGAGCGATCGCCAGACATCGAACTGGCCGCAGCGATCGCACTTGTATTCGTACAAAGGCAAGAGTGAGTCCTCATCACGTTAGGAAACTGAAAGCGATCGCGCTTAAGTCGGCAAAATGCTCTGCTCGAAGATTTCCGTTGGTATCGCCATCGTGCAGCAGGCGTTGGGAATATCCACAATGCCACTGATGCGACCTTCAACTGGAGCGCAGCTCAAGAGTAAATAAGCCTGCTCGCCCGTGAAGCCGAATTTTTTCAAGTATTCAACAGCATTCAAACAAGCGCGGCGATACGAGACGTGCGGGTCGAGATAATACTGCTGCCCGGTGAATTCATCCACCGAAATCCCCTCGAAAATCAGATATTCGGAGTAGCGGGGTTCCACGGGGCCGGGTTTGAAGATGGGGTTAACCATGCTGTATTTCTCCATGCCCCCTTTGATGATGTCGACGTGCAGGTCGATGAACCCAGACATCTCGATCGCGCCGCAGAACGAAATCTCGCCATCCCCCTGCGAGAAGTGAATGTCGCCCATCGAGAGCTTGGCTCCGTCTACATACACGGGGAAGTAGATGCGAGAGCCGCGCGAGAGGTTTTTAATGTCGCAGTTGCCGCCGTGTTCGCGCGGGGGCACGGTACGGGCAGCTTCGGCAGCAACGCGATCGAACTCAGACCCAGATAATTTACCGAGGACGGCATTTTGCGGATTGGGCAGCGCCGCCATCGGCGGAATTTGTGGCTTCCAGGGCAAAGCTGCCGCATTCCCCGCATCCACCAGGGCCTTCTCGCGCTTGTTCCAGGTGTCGAGCAACTCTTGAGACGGAGCGCAGCCGATTAAGCCGGGGTGAGTAATGCCCGCGAAGCGCACGCCAGGAATGTGCCGCGAGGACGTGTATATCCCCTGTAAATCCCAAATTGCTTTGGCGGCTTCAGGATAGTGGTCGGTCAAAAAACCGCCGCCGTTCTCCCGCGAAAAGATGCCGGTAAAACCCCATTCATCGCCAGGGAGTGCGCCGATATCGAGCAGATCGACGACGAGAATATCCCCTGGTTCGGCTCCGTTTACGTAAATGGGGCCGCTGAGAACGTGAACGACCGTCAAATCGACATCGCGAATATCGTCGGGACTGTCGTTATTGCCGATCTGTCCGTCTGTCCAGTCTTTGCACTCGATCCGAAACACGTCGCCGGGATTCACCGAAACCACGGCGGGAATATCCGGGTGCCACCGATTGTGCCCCGGCATCTCCTGCTCCGACATTGGCTTGGTCAAATCCACTTTGAACAATGTTTCAGGCATGACAAGCTCCCCAAACTGACGAATCCAAACAGATAAACGCTTTCAGTGCGACTCAAGCCACCACCAACCCCTCAAACCCGGAGGAGCGATCGCGTTTGCCGTCGAGCAACATTTTTTAACTAAATTCAAAACTCGCCCCGACATTTACTGAGAGGCGGCAGTCGCACAGCCGTAAGGCGGCTGGCATGGC
>JBCBTL010000766.1:0-1858 GCA_039818705.1 Cyanobacteria bacterium J06639_1 | reverse complement strand
CCTGACTCAGCTTTATAACCGAAGGTTCTTCGATCGCGCTTTAGCAGAAGAGTGGAAGCGACTTCAACGCGCGGGCTTGCCTCTAGCTCTTTTGATGTGTGATATCGACTATTTCAAGGCGTATAACGACACTTATGGTCATCAACTTGGCGATACCTGTATTCGTGAAGTGGCTCGGGCGATTAATCTTCATTGTGGTCGAACGTCTGATGTTGCAGCTCGATATGGTGGCGAAGAGTTTGCTGTCGTCCTACCGCAAACAACTCTCGATGGGGCTACTGCAGTGGCTCGATTGATTCTTGAGGAAGTGACTAGCCTTCAGCTCGAACATAGGGCTTCTCCTGCTGTCAACATCGTTTCGATTAGTGTTGGGGTTGCTTGTCTTACGCCTAATAGCAATCAAACGCCTGAACAGTTAATTGATTCAGCCGATCGCGCTTTGTATGAAAGTAAGTCTAAAGGCCGAAACCGCATTACGTGTTTTCAGGATGAATCATGAAGCAAGGGTTTAAGCTTTACTTTCATTCGATTGTATTTCCCCTTGAATCGCTTCTGAAATGGGGGAGGTAACTTGTAAATGATGCCTGTGTACTACAGTGACGTGTTTCTCGAACATTTGACGGGAACTAATCACTTCGAGCGTCCGGCGCGACTGACTAGTATCGTCAATGCGCTGAAATCTTCGCCATTTGCCGATCGTTTGGACTGGCGATCGCCTCATCCCGCCCCATTTGACGACATTTACCGGGTTCATCCACCCGAGTATGTGCAGGCGATCGCCCGACTGGCCCAAAACGGCGGAGGGATGCTCGACCCCGATACTCCCGTCTCCCCCCGTAGCTATGAGGCTGCCGTGCTTGCCGTGGGGAGTTGGATTGAGGGGACGCAAACAGTTCTTGACACGGATCGACCCGCATTCGTGCTGTGTCGTCCGCCGGGGCATCATGCCGAACCGGATCGGGGGATGGGGTTTTGCTTGTTTTCTAATGCGGCGATCGCGGTTTTATGGGCGCTCGATCGCCCTGACGTGGAGCGGGTGGCGCTGTTCGATTGGGACGTGCATCACGGAAACGGCAGTCAGGCGGTGTTGTGGGACAACCCGAAGGCGGCTTACGTTTCGATTCATCAATCGCCGCTGTATCCAGGCACGGGAAGAGTGGAGGAGACAGGCGATCGCGGCCACATCTGCAACGTCCCGATGCAAGCGGGGTCGGATTGGGCGGCTTATAAGCTGGCGATGCAAGAAAAAGTCATTCCTTTTCTGCGAGAATTCGACCCCGACCTTTTGCTGGTGAGCGCTGGATTCGACTGCGGCGAAGGCGATCCGTTGGCCGATATTCAACTTCCTTCCGAAGCGTTTGGGGCGATGGCTCGGATGTGTTTGGATGTGACTCCTCGCTGTCTGTTCGGTTTGGAGGGGGGCTACCGACTTGAAAATCTGGCTAAAGGATGGCTCAGCGTTGCAGAGAGCTGCTTCGCGCGAGTCTGAACTTCAGGATTTGGGCTGAAATCGTCGCAGGCGCAGGGCGTTGGCGACCACTGAGACTGAGCTGAAGGCCATGGCTGCCCCCGCGATCGCCGGATTCAGCGTCCATCCCGTCAGCGGGTACAGCGCTCCCGCCGCGATGGGAATGCCGAGGACGTTGTAGACGAAGGCGAAAAAGAGATTTTGTCGAATGTTTCGAGAGGTGGCGCGGCTGAGCTGAATTGCGGTTGCCACGCCGCGTACGTCGCCTGAAATTAGCGTGATGTCGCTGGCGGCGATCGCCACATCCGTCCCTGTCCCGATCGCGATGCCCACGTCGGCCTGTGCCAGGGCGGGGGCGTCGTTAATGCCGTCGCCGACCATCGCGACTCG
>JBCBTL010000765.1:0-1862 GCA_039818705.1 Cyanobacteria bacterium J06639_1 | reverse complement strand
AGGAGCTAATCGCCAGCATGGTCATGACTTCCACCAACACCGGCTATATCACTCAGGTGATCGGCCCCGTCATCGACGCGGAATTTCCCAACGGCAAACTGCCCGAAATTTACAACGCCCTCAAAGTGGAAGGGACGAACGACAACGGCATCGCCGTCAACGTCACCTTCGAGGTGCAGCAGTTGTTGGGCGACAACCGCGTCCGCGCAGTGGCAATGTCCTCCACTGACGGCCTCATTCGCGGCATGGAAGTCGCCGACTTGGGCGCGCCGATTTCCGTTCCCGTCGGCACTCCTACCCTGGGTCGCATCTTCAACGTCCTCGGCGATCCGGTAGACGAAGCGGGCGATGTCGATCGCTCCGAGACTTTGCCGATCCACCGCATGGCTCCCAAGTTCGTCGAGCTATCCACCAAGCCCGAGATTTTCGAGACGGGCATTAAAGTGGTGGACTTGCTCGCTCCTTACAAAAAGGGTGGCAAAACCGGCTTGTTCGGCGGTGCTGGCGTGGGCAAGACCGTCTTGATCATGGAACTCATCAACAACATCGCGCAGCAACACTCCGGTCTGTCGGTGTTCGGCGGCGTGGGCGAGCGCACCCGCGAAGGGAACGACCTCTACAACGAGATGAAAGAGTCGGGCGTACTCGACAAAGTGGCGCTGGTTTACGGTCAGATGAACGAGCCCCCCGGAGCGCGCATGCGCGTCGGCCTGACGGCTCTGACCATGGCTGAATATTTCCGTGACGTCAGTAAGCAGGACGTGCTGCTGTTTATCGACAACATCTTCCGCTTCGTCCAGGCCGGTTCGGAAGTGTCCGCACTGCTGGGTCGGATGCCCTCTGCTGTGGGATACCAGCCCACCCTGGGTACGGACGTGGGCGACCTGCAAGAGCGCATCACCTCCACACAAGACGGCTCCATTACTTCCGTGCAAGCGGTTTACGTGCCTGCGGACGACTTGACCGACCCCGCTCCGGCAACCACCTTCGCTCACTTGGATGCGACCACAGTGCTGTCTCGTGCGTTGGCTTCTAAGGGCATCTACCCTGCTGTCGATCCGCTGGGTTCTTCTTCCACCATGCTTCAGGCGTCGGTGGTGGGAGACGAGCACTACAACACCGCTCGTGCCGTGCAGTCCATCCTCCAGCGCTACAAGGAGTTGCAAGACATCATCGCGATTCTGGGTCTGGACGAGCTATCCGAAGAAGACAAGATCGCTGTGGCACGCGCCCGCAAAATCGAGCGTTTCTTGTCTCAACCCTTCTTCGTGGCTGAAGTCTTCACTGGATCTCCCGGCAAGTACGTCACCCTGGAGCAAACCATCAGCGGCTTCCAGCGCATCATGTCTGGCGAACTCGACGATCTTCCCGAGCAAGCGTTCTACTTGGTTGGCGACATCGAAGAAGCCATTCAGAAAGCAGAAAAGCTCAAGGCTAAGGCTGCGTAAGCGATACCCCTGAAAGCTTGAAAACGATGCGATCGCCTGAGGCCCCTCGGGCGATCTTTTTCGTGCGTTATTAACTTCGCTACAGCTAAATGCAGGGATGGGATCGGCCAAGCTACGATGTAGCTAGCCCAGCGGTAAACCACGAAAGCGATGACTTCAATGTCTTACCAGCAAGCGGCGATTGTGCGGACGGAGCGAGGACTCGCGATCGCTGGAACGAGAATCACGCTGTACGACGTGATGGATTATTTATTAGAGCAGTATCCTCCGAAATTTATTCGTTCTTGGTTGCGCTTGACTGAGGAGCAAATGAGCGTGGCTTTGTCCTATATCGAAGACAATCGGTCAACCGTTGAGAGCGAATACCGAAGTGTTTTGAATGAAGTAGAGCGTACTCGTCAGTATTGGGAGCAA
>JBCBTL010000764.1:0-1865 GCA_039818705.1 Cyanobacteria bacterium J06639_1 | reverse complement strand
ACTCATCACCGCCGCGTTCTCGCGCGACGACATCTACCCTTTGGGCTGTTAGGTAGAGCGTCTCCAGCAACAGCAAAAGCCACAGCCGAGACAGGGCTACTACCAACCGAACTTTGGAACGTTGCACGTTCCACCCATTGGACTGGTCGTCGAGAAACGACTCCTCAATGTGGCGTTGTTTACTCTGGGCTTGCTGGGCGCGACTAGGTATGGGTTTAAACCAATCGGTCAAATCGCCAGCAATGAAGTCAATAACTGCCGCTGGCTTCAGGACAAATATCCCAACTACACGCGGCGCACGGTCTATCCCATCACCCGCATGCGATCGCAAATCGAGCATTTAGTGGGGATTGCGGGATACAACCTCTTTTGGGAATGCGCATACTATCAAATTCCCTGCGCGCTCTACCCGTCTACGTGGCATAGCGACTCGACAGTTCGCATGCAGCGATTAGGCGATCGCCCTTATCCCGACTCATTTGCCAATGGAGCTCCCCTAGCCGCCCGTGCAATTTGGGACTGGTGGCGTACAGTCCGTTGACTTGGCTTATTGGGAGGCTGGCCTAACGAATGCCGTCAACGGTAGAGCGATCGCCTGAAGCATCCACCTTTGCCGAAGCATCGGCAAACTGCGGATACAGCGGTTTCAGCTCCGCCGGAAGCTGGTTAGTGCGCCCTTCAGCAAGCTGATTGGGATCGATCCCCGCCCGAATTAAGCGATCGGCAGTCACGTGAACGCCGAAATCACCGCCCAGATGTGCCCCCAACGTGCCGTGAGCGAACATCAGAGCAAAAATGAACAGCCCGGAAAACAGGTAATTCCACTCCACCTGACGCGCCCGGTCCTCTCGCCACAAGTAGCGCTGTAAGCCTCGCCACACCGTCATTCCCACGATGAGCGCTAGCAGAATCACCCCGCCCACGCCGTGCCACACCATCGTGTCTTTCGCGCTCAGCCCCCAAGGACTGATGACATCCAAAGGAGGAGCAGCCAACAGCATTTCATAAAACCCCGCCGCCACCGTGAAAAACGTGATCGCAGCAGCAGCCACCACATTGAACCAGCCCACGTCGTAAAGACCCGCGCGGGTAACGGGAATCGCCAAAAACTTGAACAGCGGCTTTTCCAACACGTACAGCGTCGCCACGATGTCAAAGGCGATCGCCACGATAAACAGTCCCAACGTCAAATGCACCAAGTTGGGATGAATGGGAACGACATAGGGCAACCCGTTCGTGCCTGCGGCCAACAGTGGATGCAGGAGGGCAAATTCGCAAGTCATCATTACTGCAAAACCCCCTGACGCACGACATCCACCACAGCCTCAGTGTGCAGACCGTAGACCCACACCAACTTATCGCCGAGGTAGGTCTGCACCACGACGATCGCGACCAGGACGACATTCATCCCCATGTAGGCTGCGGGTAACTTTGCTGCACCCTGCAAGCGCAGAATGTACCGCCATCCCGTAATCGCCGCCAGCACCGCCGACAGCGACCATCCGATCAGGGAATGCAGGTTCAACTCCCCCACGGCTGCCGAGTACGGCAACGCCAGACCCGCTTCGATTTGACCGAAGATAATGGCGACGAAAATCGACACCGTGGCAAACACCAAATTCCACCAGCCCACCTCTTGCAGGCGAGTGTTTTTTGTAAAGTAGGCAATGCCATCACACGCGACCGCGAACAGCACCATCGCGATCACGAAATGCACCACGATCGGGTGAATCGTATCGGGATAGGGCAAGTTGTGGTCGTTCAGCGGTGGCAGTAAGCTCGCAAACATGATTCTCTCCAAAGGCAGGCGTGACGACGTACCTTTCTATTCACATTCTGCACTCACCGCCGAAGCTGCTACGGAG
>JBCBTL010000763.1:0-1868 GCA_039818705.1 Cyanobacteria bacterium J06639_1 | reverse complement strand
ATTGTTGAAGGATATGCGTACGGTGTTCCCGCCATCGTCTCTCAAGTGGGAGGGGCAACTGAGCTAATTGAAGATGGACAAAGTGGGTATACCTATGATTCTTCTTCAACACAATTAGCTGAAAAGATGCAGCTTTTCATCTCGCAGCCTGATGCGATTCCTGACATGAGCGCCTACTGCTTAGAGATGGCACGAGCTTTCTCTACCGAGGTGGTTCGCGATCGCTACATCGACGTTTACAAATCCGTCTTAGAGTCAGCGAGTTGACATTAAATCTGACAAAAGACATTCCCAGCGAGTTAAGTGAGTCTCCCAAGCAGATGTGACTAGATTTCGGGCTCGCTGCCCCCAAACTGAGAGATTTCGATCTGGTAATGAGGCGATCGCTTCGGCCATCAGAGTTGGATTGTCGGGGGGGACGACCAGACCGCAGTTGTCGATTTGCTCGGGCAGGCCGTCTACGTCAGTGACGAGGGTCGGCTTTCCTGCTGCTTTGGACTCTACGAGGACGTTGCCCGAGGGTTCCCAGCGGGAGGGAATGACGACGACATCGCACTGGGCGAGGAATTCCGGTACGTCCGTGATGCGTCCGAGAAAATGGATGTGGTTTGCGCCTGCGGCGAGGCGTTTGAGGTCGTCTTCTAGCTCGCCGGAGCCGCCCAGAAGCAGTTGAAAGCGATCGCCGGATAGGTGCTGCATGGCCTGCACGAGCACTTCAAACCCTTTTTGAGGGGCAAATCGGCCGTACGCCCCCAGCACCAAGGGCGAGCTGACGGGTTTAGTTGGCACGGAGAACATGGGCTCGATATTGGGACACGAGGCGATTTCGATCAATTTTGCGGCAGAAACGAGACGATGGGTTCGCATCCAATCAGCTTGGCCGTGGGAGACTGCGATAACGCGATCGGCGCAGCCGTAGGACAGCCTCAGCATTAGGCGAAAGCGCGGAATTGAGGGAACGTTGAGTGCTTCAAACCGCTCGCAGTAGTTGGATTCGCGAATCGCTAGTTTCACCTCGCGCAAGCGTCCCAGTCGCCATAAATTAGGGAGTTCCCGCCACGCGCATCCCAGATTGAAAATTAAAATATCGGGCTTGGGATCGAGATTCGATACATAGCCCGCATCGCTGCGGGCTGAAATTGAGAGGTCGAAACGATCGCTCAGTCTCGAATTCACGAGACTTTGCATGTTGGCCATCACGCCCCCCATGCGAGTGTCGCCAGGTAGAAAAACAATCCTGGGTTTCATGGCGTTCGGGACGGCTGTGCCGCTTCGGGAGAAGACACGGACACCGTAACAGGCGATCGCAGCGTTTGCGGCACGTAAGCCCCTAGAAAAATCGCGCGGCCGAGCATGAACCCCGTCAGAGCCAGCCAGAGGAGATGAGGGCGCTGCTGCTGGAGCGCTACGATCGCTAAGGGGAAAAAGCCAATTGTCGTCGCTAAAATGGCTGACTGCCGTAGCGGTCGGCCAGCGGTTAAACCGAGAAAATAACCGTCGAGCGCGAAGGCGATCGCCCCAATTCCGAGAATGGGAATCAGCCACGGGACGAATGCTTCGATGCGAACGAGTAAGTCCGCGCGATCGGTCAATAAACCGAAGATAGGAGCGGGGAATACGAGACAGGCGATCGCGATTCCCATCCCCGTCAGCACGCTCGTGCCGCCTGCGAGCCAGAGCACGGCAGGCAGCTCGTCTCGGGCATTACGACCCAACACCATGCCCGTTAAGCTCTCGGCGGCAAACGCGAAACCATCGATGAAATAAGCTGCAAACGTGAAGACTTGCAGCAAAACCGCCTGCGCCGCCAGAACACTCGTTCCCATTGCGGCGCTGAAGCTCGTAAAACAAGAGAACGCCAGCAGCAG
>JBCBTL010000762.1:0-1869 GCA_039818705.1 Cyanobacteria bacterium J06639_1 | reverse complement strand
CCCCCGTTCGGCGATCGTCATTGTTTGAGAGGGGAGTGCTCTCACGATTTCCGCAATCGTTCGAGTGCGCTCGCTGCCGTGTCGGGAGTCGTGAGTCCAGCTTCATGCCTGCCGACCGTGGAAATGCTCATCGCTGCTTCCGCTCGCATCAGTTCCGCTTGGGGCTGTAACCTCGTCGTTGCTCCGAAGGTGCGCTCGACATTTTTGAAAGGGTTATAGGCTAGGGTGCGCTGTCCCCTAAATCGGTGGTACGAGCTGTTAAAGGCAGGAATAAATAGGCGTGAAATGTCATCGCGATCGCTCCACATCGGTACGCTATCACCCAGCACATCTGCGGTGATATCTTCATTCGACTCGATCATTTCTGGATCGGTGATGTTGGGTTCGATTCCGCCTTTGTCCACCACGATTTTGATCGCAACCATTTGCTCTCGCGTAATGGGAATATCGGGCTTGAATGTGGTGGGATCGAAACCAACCGTAAAGCCTGCATTGGTGACGCCCTGAACGTAGCGAAAGTGGGGATGGCTTTCGGGAACGTCGTCGAAACTCGCGGGACCGGAGTCTGCCAAGCGAATTTGGAGATTCGAGCGGTTGAAGTAGATCGCATTGTTGGCGCGCACCAGCCAGCGGACGTACTCTGCGCGCGTGATGGTGTCTTGCGGTCGAAATTCGGTGTCCTCGACATCATCGAACACGCCGAGCTGCCTTAATTGCTCGATTTCGGTTACGGCAAAACTCTCTGCGATGTCCGCGTACGGAACCGATTCAGGTTCGCTGTCCGCAGTTTCAGAGTCTGCTGATTCAGAGTCAACTGATTCGGAGTCGCTGGGGTCGTCGGGCGTATTGGCGATCGCCTCACTGACATCCTCTGGCTCTTCGCGGAGGAGTTCGTCAGTGGTAGTAGAAATCTCCTCCGCGTTCGGGACGGATTCAGACGCAACGGATGCTGCGGGCGGGGTGGCTGGAGCGATCGCGGTTGTGGACTCATCTCCACTTATCGAAAAGAGCAGCTTCCGAAATCCACTCGGGCCGAACGCCGTGAAACTTACCGCACCGATCGCGCCGAGAATGATTCCCAGTAGCAGCATATTTAAATACGCGATCGTGTTGCCCGGAGGCTTATTTTGAGACACAGCGGCGACCTCTCCACAACTATCTTTTCAGAGATATCAGCCTCGGACAGGACGTGACAAGGTGAATGGGCCACAGGTGAGTGTAATCGCGATCGCTTTCCGCCGATGCTTTGCCCAGCCGAATCCAAGTCGATCGCTCTAAAGACATCGCAGGCATGACTGCCTTGCACAGAGTTCTCTGAGATTTCTACTTCGGTCGCGCCCGTTCCCGGCACTGTTGCGAATGACTATCCCGCGTCCACAAAGAGAGGGGCATAATACCGTCAGACTGAATCGAGACGATCGCGTGAACCAACGGCTGTCTGAGTGCATTGCCAAGCTACGCCACATCGCGCGCTGCGATCTGTTGCCGACATGGTGGGGATGTGAGGGAGAAAGTGCCTCGCAGCAGGATTTAGAACCGCGATCGCTCGATCGCGATCCCCCTCTTTTACTTTGGTCGCGGGGACGCACGCCGATTTATCTCAAACAGTCTTGGACAGTACCTGAAACGTGGCAAGGTCTCTCAGTGGCTGGGGCAACGGTGCGGTTCAAAGTGGCGTGGTGGGCGGATTGGGCCGCGATCGCGATCGACGGCACTCCCGTTCTCGAAGGAGACCTATTCGATCGCGACTGTCGCTTATTGCTGAGTGAGGCTGCCGAACCGGGGCAAACCTGGACGTTCGAGCTGAATATGAAAAGTCCCGGTCACGATGAAGGGGCACTGCAAACGTCGATGATGCTGTGGGAATGG
>JBCBTL010000761.1:0-1870 GCA_039818705.1 Cyanobacteria bacterium J06639_1 | reverse complement strand
GTCGGTCGTCCGAATGTCGGGAAGTCCAGCCTTTTGAACAAACTCGTCGGGCAAGACCGGGCGATCGTCAGCGACGTAGCCGGGACGACCCGAGACGCGATCGATACGGTGGTGGAGGGTGAGGGGCGGCGCTATCGTCTGATCGACACGGCGGGAATTCGCAAAAAGAGTCGGGTCGATTACGGCGTGGAGTTTTTCAGCGTCAATCGGGCGTTTAAGGCGATTAAGCGATCGGACGTAGCGCTGTTGGTCATCGACGCGATCGACGGGATTGGGGAGCAGGAGCAAAAGCTGGCCGGACGGATTGCAGATGAAGGCTGTGCCTGCGCGATCGTGGTGAATAAATGGGATGCCGTTGAAAAAGACAATCAGACAATCTACGAGTACGTCGATTATGTGAGAGAGCGCCTGTATTTTGTCGAATGGGCGGATGTTATTTTCGTCAGTGCAAAAACAGGTCAAAGGGTTTCTACGGTTCTCGATACGGTCGATGCTGCTGTCGCGAATCACCGCCGCCGCTTCACTACGTCTACGGTGAATGAAGTTTTAGAAGAAGCTCGGATGTGGCACACGCCACCGTCTAACCGTCAGGGAAAACAAGGGAAAATCTATTACGGCACTCAGGTTAGTACGAGTCCGCCCAGTTTCGTCTTATTCGTCAACAACCCAGCGTTATTCAAAGATAATTACCGACGCTACATGGTCAAACAATTCCGATCGCAACTCGACCTTTCCGGTACGCCAATTCGATTCATGTGGCGTGGAAAGTCCGAACGGGAAGTCGAGCGATCGCGACGCAAACTCGAACGTAAAAGCAGCACGTAGCTTGTATTTCCGGCGATCGCGACCCGCTTCTTTATTGACGCGCACCTGTCTTCTTCATAGCTAACTTCGCCACCATTTCAGCTCGCGAAGCTACCTCTAGCTTGCGATACATGCGTTTGAGGGCTTGCTTGACTGAATTTTCAGTGATCCATAGCGCCGCGCCGATGTCTTTATTCGTCAGTCCTTTGGCGACTAATTCGGCAATTTCGAGTTCGCGCTCGGTAAGGCGATCGCGAGCTGAGTTGAAATCGAGATCGGAGGCACTAGCATTCATCTCGTTCCAGCAGGTCGAGATATGCAGGCAAATGGCATTGAGATCGGCTAGGTTTTCGGAATTAAAGGCCGCATCATTTCGATGACGAGTGAGGGCGACACCTCCCACTAAACGATGCTGACCGACCACTGGCCCCACCATCACGTGACCGTGATCGGCACGCGGGCAGATCGTGCGCCACACACCTGGAGACAAAATCACTTCATCGTGAACTGCTGCATGACGCTCCACCAGATATCGCAACACGGGATTGTAGTCGAGTGAGAGCGCCAACTGCATGGCTTTGGGCATGGTTGAAGTATTGGCAGGAAGGCGATCGGCCATCATCAACCCCCAGCGGTTTGCCTCGAAGTATTGCCCTACCTTCGGCATGACGGTTTGTTGAAGTTCGGTTTCATTTTCAGCAACCGAGATTGCTTGAAATAGGCTCTGGATAGATGTCCGAGTAATGCTCGGCATACAATTTCCTCCGGATGCGCTGGCAAAGTGTACCCGATCGAGGTCTGGGCGCTAACGATGGGTCACTTTAGTCTGAAGATGAACTCGTTTCAGGGCGAGAGCTTCACGTTAACCTAGATCACTCCCCTTCTTCCATGCAGATTTCTTCACAGCCATCCGACACTTTGTCGGAGCGATCGCCGTACTCAGATAGGGAATTACCCCGTCCTCAAATGTTGGCGCTGTTGGCGATCGCGTCTCTGTTCGATCTCGGCCTAATCGGGCAGGTTTTAACGGTTGGGATTGCCTATTTCCAAGATTTTTCGTGGTGGC
>JBCBTL010000760.1:0-1873 GCA_039818705.1 Cyanobacteria bacterium J06639_1 | reverse complement strand
GTCATCAAGCTCAAACAGGAGCTGCCGACGGTCGAACTCGTGCCGCGTGCAGAACATCGCAACGTGATGACCAGCATTCATAGCCGAGGTGACGGGCGCAAGCTGGTGGCTGTCAAGGGCAGTCCCGGCGAGGTGCTGGAGCTGTGCAGCCGACGGTATCGCAACGGGGAAACGCTGCCACTGACGGAGTCAGACCGACAGGCGATCGAGGCCGAAAATGAAACCATGGCGGGTCGAGGATTGCGGGTGCTGGCGGGAGCGTACAAAGCTGGCGATCGCGAGCCAGACGACGATCCGCGTGACGGCGACCTCATTTGGCTGGGGCTGATCGGTATGGCCGACCCCATCCGTGCTGGAGTCGAGGCACTCATCGCGGATTTGCACGGGGCTGGCATCGATACCGTCATGCTGACTGGCGATCAAAGCCCTACCGCCTACGCCATCGGCAAGCAGTTGCACCTCAGCCGGAACGGTCGCCTGGAGATTGTGGATTCCACCCATCTGGCGCAAGTGGATCCCGACAGTCTCAAAAAACTGTGCGAGAGAGTGCATATCTTCGCGCGCATCAGTCCGGCTCACAAGCTGCAAATCGTGCGTTCCCTGCAAGCAGCAGGCAAAGTGGTGGCGATGACGGGAGATGGCGTGAATGACGCTCCCGCCCTCAAAGCGGCTGACATCGGCATCGCGATGGGTCATTCAGGTACCGACGTGGCGCGCGAAGTCGCTGACGTGGTGCTAGCAGACGACGCCCTCGCCACCACGATCGCCGCCGTCAGTCAGGGACGGACGATCTACAACAACATTCGTAAATCCGTCCACTTCTTGCTTTCTACCAACTTGAGCGAAATTTTGGTGGTGCTATCGGCGAACGCGGCGGGCGTGGGTCAGCCCCTCAATGCGATGCAACTGCTATGGCTCAACCTAGTGACCGATATCTTCCCCGGTTTGGCACTCGCTCTGGAGCCGCCCGAACCGGACGTATTGCAAGTGCCTCCCCGCGACCCCGAAGACCCTATCATCAAAGCCGCTGACTTCCGCAGGATTGCATTTGAATCCAGCACCATTACGGCCAGCGTCATGGGGGCATACGCCTACGGCCTCAGTCGGTACGGCATGGGAGCGCAATCCAGCACGATCGCCTTCATGAGTCTAGTCTTCGGACAGCTTTTACACTCGCTGAGCTGTCGCTCGTCCAAGCGCGTGCTCTGGAGCGATCGCCCCCTCCCCCCAAACCCCGCTTTGAATGGGGCGCTAATGGGTTCGATTGCGTTGCAACTGCTATCTGCGATCGTGCCGGGGTTGAGAGGCGCGATCGGCGTGACGCGCCTGAGTCTGCTCGACAGTGCGGCGATTGCTGGGAGTGCCGCATTACCGCTGCTGGTCAACGAACTCACCAAGCGCGACCCGTCCCAGCCCTTACTGCCCAACTCTAGAAGGAAAAGGGCTCGAACGCGAACTCCAGGTTGGGAGTGCAATGTATCCAGATCGAGTTGAAATGTTGCGAAAGACTCGAACCCGAAAGCGGCTTAGAACCGTGCACCACGGATGAAGAATGGCTTTATCGGCTAGAGAAGTACCGTCGTGCAAGCCGAATCTCGTTGTCCTAATCCGGGCAGAAGCCCCGCCCCGCTCAAGCCGCTAGTTTTTCGGCGACTGGAACGTTGTCGGCATGCGAGTCAGAAATCGATACAGGACTCTGCGCCGCAACAACACCTGTAGAGACCATCTGCTGCTGAGCGCGAGCCACCCACTCTGACAGGGACATCTGAGGACGGTAGCGATCGCCCAGCGACACCTGGCGCGCCCCTCTAGACGGTGCTGCCAAATTGGAGAGCAGCTTCGACCCGACCATGAATGCACTCAAGCCGAGCAG
>JBCBTL010000759.1:0-1873 GCA_039818705.1 Cyanobacteria bacterium J06639_1 | reverse complement strand
CGGACGACCGTCTCTTTGCCAGCGGACTTCAAAGCCGCGTTCACATCTAGACACGCTGATTGCGGGCAGTCTCATTCCTGCCTTGGTGGTTGGGGCGGCGGTCATATCTTCCCTCCACTGCGACCCAGCATCCAGATGACGGTGAAACCGGTCGCTTTGTGAAAGCGGAGGAGTGTCTGTAGTGCTTCGTGGCTGCTATCGAAGACTTGCTTTTTGATCCGGCTTTCCCAGCCGATCGGTGCAATCACGATTTGGTCCCCATCCAGACGTGCCATCATGGTGAGGTGGATGGGGGAGGGCATCAGGCCGCATCCTTGCCTTCGATCAGCGCCTTGACCGAGCTTGCTAGAACTACGCGTGAGCGGCCGATTTTCCGGCTTTCTAGAGTCCCATTGCTGATCAGCTCAAAAACCTTTGTGCGGCCGAGGCCGGTGACTTGAGAGACTTGTTCGGGCCGGTAACCAAGTGGGGGTAGTGAGTTTTCCTGCGCCAACGTATGCTCCCGTTCTTCTTCGAACGGGAGCGGTCTATTGGTCCAAAAAGCCCGAACCTAATGTCACGTCGGGCGTTTCTTCGGGTTTTTAGGGCGCCCTCGTGCGTCTCCCCAGATCGCGGAGCATTCTGGCTCAAACTGATCGCGCACAGTTCCATCGTATCGAGGATGACTTCTAAACTCGCGATAAGCGCCTTTAACGCCTCCGTTGCGCCTACCTCTTTTCCTGATCCAGTCTCTTCGCTCTTCGTCTGTAAATTTGGGGAGCGAGCTCTCTTGCTGGTCTTGAATTTCGCCGTGAATGACGCGACGAGCAAAGCCTTCCTCGATTACGAGACTCAAATACTCCAGTCGCCCATACTCAAGGTCATCATCCGGGAACCAATCATAGACTGACAGCGTGCCTTCTATGCAATCGAGACTGGCCCAGGCGTAGGGCTTTTCCTCATCATCTACCCAATGAGCGACACCGTCTTCGCCTATGCTCGCCTTTTTGAAGTAGATCCATTGGGATTGAGGAACCATAGTATTCGCAAGGAGAATTGGTTGAACAGTGGGAGGATTTGTATCGCACTCCCAAGCTCGCCTTATTCCCTGAACCCGACCGAGACCTTCTCGAGTTTGCAGAGCACTCAGTAGGCGCGCTAGTGTTTCAGGTATTGAGAAACCGGCCGTCGTTGAGAGCTTTGTGTACTCGCACATGCGGAGCCAAGTTGTAGTTGGGGCGAGAAGATCCATCGTCCTTTGCCGCCTCCCAAGCGGTCCCAGAGGTAAAAAGGGGCAGCGGGTGGGAAGCGCGCTTTTCGGCTGGCCGGCCTAGCCCCTTAGTGATCTTGCTTGAGATCGACAGCCTTGGTCAATCTCGTGATTTCCTGGCTACCCTACACTAGGAGCTGGCTTGACGATCTTAGTGTTCTCGAGAACTCTTTCTCCCGACCTCGCAAGTGTAGAAATGATCGCAGCCATGCGCTCAGTCGGCATCTCGGGCAGAAACGTGTGGTCGCCCGAATACAGGATCAGATCGGCGATTCCTTGCTGAGCGAGGAAAATCTGCGAAAGCTCAAAACGGTCGGTTTCTGAGATGTTGAGGAGCTCTTCGTCTAGCAGAGATGTTACGTTATTCATTGTCAGCACTCCGTTTGCTGGTGGTGATAGGGCCAGCCGGAGCCTTCAAACTCACCGGCTGGCCCGATTTTGCGCCACTACGGGCGCAAGCTCTTGGTTCCTTTCTTGGGAAAGGGGAGGACTTCGCCGCCATCGCGCAGCGTATCGAGGTAGTCGCTCCACCATTGGGCCATCGCGACCCTTTCATCCCAATAGGCGCCACGGTTGTATGCCGCGCGTACTGAGTCCTTCTCCGCATGGGCTAGTGCACGCTCG
>JBCBTL010000758.1:0-1876 GCA_039818705.1 Cyanobacteria bacterium J06639_1 | reverse complement strand
CTGGAGCGAGAATGTCGAGTCCCTTTTTCGGATCGATACGTCCCAAAAACAGCAGAAGGGTTTTGTGACGTGCGGCGGGAAAGCGCTCGAAGAAGCCTTCGGGATCGGGCAGAACTTCAAATTCGGGGCGGTGGATGCCATTAGGGATGACCACGATCGGCGATCGCACGTCTAGCGCCTTGATATTGCTGGCCTCGGGGTCGGCGAGGGCGTGAATGGCGCGCGCCCGATCGAGCAGCGGCTTTTCCAGAAGCTGGTAGTAATAGCGCTTTTTCCAAGCTTTGTAGGAGAGCGCCCACGGTTCGAGCATCCCGTGCGGGGTGCGAATAGTGGGAACGCGATCGCGCTGACTCGCCCAGTGGGCGGGCAGGACGGGATAGGCAAACACCGAATGAACGTGAACGAGGTCGTACTCGCGCACGCGGCGAAACAACCACTGCGTCAGCGACCAACTGAGAGTGTAATCTCGCCATTTCCAGCGCGGGAAGTAGGTGACCCGATAGCCATCCATGTCAACCCACGCTTGCGTCGGTACGTCGAGGTCGTCTCGACCGTTGGCAGTGGTGGTGACAATATCCACCGCAACCCCGGCACGGGTGAGCCCTTGCACGAGTTCGAGGACGGCTTTGGTGGGGCCGCCGTATACGGGGCCGAGCGAGGGGGTCACGAACAAGACTTTCATGACGAGGCAGACTCCCCTAGCGCTGCTGAGACCGCCCGCGTGAAGCCGTTGCCAAACCGAGCGGGGCCGAAGTCCGCCACGATCGCCCGACTGCGATCGCCCATCTGGTCGCATTCGGTGGCTGATAGGGCGTGAAAAGCTTGCAGCACGCGATCGAGATCGGCTACTGAACTTGGATCGAAGGTGTACCCGTTCTCGCCCTCTTTGACTAGCTCGGCGGCGGCTCCCACGGTGCGACTGCTGATAATCGGCAATCCTGCTGCACAAGCCTCGTTGAGGACTAAGCCCCACTGCTCGTGCAGGGCGGGATGGATGAGAGCGTCCGCTTGGGCGTACCAGTCGCCCAGTGCGCTGTAGGCCACGAATCCGGGTAGATGAACCTTCTGGTCGAGATCGAGATCGCGGACGAGCGATCGCGTGTCGTCCAACCCCGCACCGCTCCCGCAGATCGCCAAATCGCGGGCGGCATCGCTGCCGACGGCGCGGCGGTAGGCGGCATATCCCTTGAGCAAGACCGGGATGTTTTTGCGCGGCAGAAAGCGGGTCAAACAAATAAAGTAAGGGGCGCGTCGGGATGGCGAGATGACGATCGCGCGCCTTACCATCCGCGCGGGCAGCGGCGACCGCGCGCTCGAAATAGTCGTTATCGACTGCGTCGTAGCCTAAAAAAATGCGATCGCGGGGCATTCCCAACTGGACGGCATAGTCCCGATGACTTTCGCCGCCTACTAACGCCGCCGCAAACTTGCGCACGTACAGGCGCGATTTCAGCAGCTCTTTCCACCAGATGCGCGGCTCGTCGTCAGCTTTGCTCTCGCTCATCAAAATGGCGGGACGCTGGTGCTGGCGACACCACTTCAAGGCCGCCCGCGCGATCGGGAAGCCCCACCCCGGCACCAAAACCGCCGCAGGTTGCAGGCGATTGAGCAGGGCGAGCAGCGGAGGAATGCCGTCGGTTCCCATTGAGGTGCGATCGACTATCGGGGATTGGGTCTGGCCAGATTTTTCAGCAGCAAGAGTGTCGGCTGGGGATGGCTCGACGGGAAGCAGCGTTTCGAGAGGGAAGGTCATCTCGCGGCTGAGATCGCCCCACGGATGTTGCAGGGTGTCGTCCGTAAGCTGAATCGCCGTGAACGTCCAGCCACACTCTTGGCAGGCTCGATGGGCGGCTCGCAGGCGAGCGGCGTGGTAGCT
>JBCBTL010000757.1:0-1879 GCA_039818705.1 Cyanobacteria bacterium J06639_1 | reverse complement strand
CTCTCTACGAAACGTTGGGACGACGGGAAGAGGTCTTGCATTTCGATATTGACGTGCCTTAATCCAGCCGCGATCGCCAAATTCGTTCGATAGAAGTCTGTCTTTGGAGAGAGAGCGATCTCGATCGTTTTGAACTCCGAGAGGGATGTGAGGACTCGTACATCTCGATAGGGTGTGGATTGAGTATGCATTGGAGATGAAACTGTATGGCCGCATCGAATCCCCTCACTGGAATTGAACTGATTGATTGTGCGAAAGCCAATGCGCTGAAAGGGGCGACGACGGCTGCCGAGCGCTGCGGCTACGGCGACGATATTGCGGCATTTCGAGAAGCCCTCAGCCACGCTGGAGACGATATTGGCGTGGATATTTCCGAGCTGGGAGATTTAGTGACCGCTCGACAAACGGCGCAAGCGGATGGCGAAGTCGTTGCGCCGGACACGATGGGAAGTTTGTAAGGCGCGATCGCTAGCGCCTGTTTAAATATCATGACGAACGCGATCGCGACTCCTTCGTTATTAGCGGCATGGCTGGCCGGACTGACGCTGGCCGTGGCGTTTCAGCTCGTGTTTGCAAATGTCGGCGTAGCGGTAGGACTGTCGGCGTTTTCGCTGCGCCGGAACGAGTCTAGAACGGATGAATCGGACGCGGCGGGCGATCGCGATGAGACGACAACTTCATTACCCATAGGTTGGCTTGCGGGCAGTGGGGTGGCGATCGGACTGGCTAGCGTGCTGTTTGGGGCGTGTTGGTCGGCGGCGAAGTTGAGTGGCGTTCCCGATGGCGTGTCTGGGGCGCTGCTAGGACTGTGGATTTGGGCGACGTATTGGCTGGCGTTGACGTGGACGAGCGCTCAGGTGGCGGGGTCGGCGATCGCCTCCCTCTTCGGAGCGGCTACGTTCGGGTTCGATAAGTTGGTGCAACTGACGCGATCGCTTGGAGATGACGAAGCCTCAAAGCAGACCCCCAATTCCGAACGAACGAACGCGATCGACGCTGCTGAAGCTCGCGCCCTGGCTCGGCAAGAATTTGACGCCGCACTAAACGCACTCGAACGAGAATTCTCCGAGCGGTTCCCCGAGGTTCGGGACACCGCGATCGCCTCACGCCCCGATCGCGAGTCTGACAAGCGCGAAGCATTTACCGCTACGGCTCAAGTCGATGCAGCGCTGACGAATTGGAAACAGACAGGCGCGACGCCTGCGAAGATGTGGAGATCGCTAGCAAATCAGATTGACGGACGGGCGATCGCCAAAGCATTGCTCTCGCGCGCGGACGTGTCGGACTGGGATTTACAGCGACTGTGGGAAACCCTGCATCAGGTGTGGCCGGACGCGCCAGAACCCGAAACGCTCTCGCTCTCGGCAACACGGTCGGATATCGCCACGTTTGTCGCTGAAACCGACTGGAGCGATCGCGACGATTGCCAGTGGCACGACACGTTTCGAGAGGTCATCTGCGATCGCGAAGCCGACCCGAGTCAAATGGCCGATCGCGTTCGATTGTTGGAGCGATCGCACGGGTTCGAGTGCTTGCAGCAGGTGGAAGACCTGACTGACGCCGACCGAAACGCGATCGCCGACGAGATGGAAACGATTCGGCTGGAGGTGCTGGCCGACTTAACCGACCGTGCCGCACGCCAACAGCTTGCCTCCGCTCGCGATCGCGCCCAGTCCGCACTCGCTTGCTGCCAACGCTCGATCTGCTCGGCACACGGTCGGGAGTCGTCGCAGGTGGCGATCTCCGCCCAATCCTCGCGATCGCAGTGCAGGACAGCAGTTTCGATGGCCGGATCGACGGCGGCGGTGGCGGTGAGGACGGGGGCGAGGTCGGCTGGAGCGTCGGCGCGGGCGAAGGCTCGTTCGAGGCGATCGCGAGC
>JBCBTL010000756.1:0-1883 GCA_039818705.1 Cyanobacteria bacterium J06639_1 | reverse complement strand
CCGAGAAGGCGGCACCGTGTTCGGCACGCAGAGCGGGATGGCTGGCCTGCACCGTCCACTCGATATCTTGCGGGTAGTGGTTGGTGCCCCGCACGATGACTAGATCTTTCAGACGACCGCTGACGAACAGCTCGCCGTCTTTGAGAAAGCCCAAGTCTCCCGTACGCAAAAACGGACCTGCGTTCGTGTCGGACGTATACGCGCGGAAAGTTTCCTCGGTGTCTTCGGGGCGATCCCAGTAGCCTCGGGCGACGCTGGGGTCGGAAATCCAAATTTCGCCAACGCGATCGCTCCCACAGGTTTGCTTGGTGTCGGGATCGACGATCGCCACCTGCGTTTCGCAGACCAACGACCCGCAGCCCACCACCGTCCGAGTCAGCGCGTTCGCATCGGAAGCCTCCAAAACTTGATTTCGCTCCAGTGCTGCCGCGTCCAACTGACAGATCGCAGGCTCGTCAGCCTGACGGCTGAAGGAGGCCAGTAGGGTATTTTCCGCCAGTCCGTAAGCCGGACAGAAACTCGTCCACCGAAACCCGACATCCGCGAACGCTTCGTAAAACTGGGTCAAGACTTGGGGGTTAATCGGCTCTGCCGCATTGCCAGCCGCGACCCAACTGCTCAAGTCCAGACCCACCTTGGCTTCTGCTGAGATGCGCCGGACGCACTGGTCGTACGCGAAGTTAGGAGCCTGACTGTGGGTGCCTCGATAGCGGGCGATCGCCTCCAGCCAGCGAACGGGTCGTTTGATAAACGAAAACGGAGCCATAACGTAAGCCGTGGCACCGCTGAACAGCGGCTGCAAGAGCCCTTCCACCAGACCGTAATCGTGGAAATAGGGCATCCACGTCACCGTCACGCTCTGCGAGGTGTAGCCGCAGGCTCGCTGCAAGTAAGCCGAGTGCGCCATCAAGTTGTCGTGTCCCAACATCACCCCTTTCGGCGTAGAGGTCGAGCCCGACGTGTATTGCAAATAGGCCAAATCGGCCGCCGTCACGTTCGGATCGCGCCAAGACTCGGCTAGCTCTATCGACACCTGCTCGGTATCGATCCACTTCATCGTTTGAAACTCGGGGAACTGCTCTCGTTGGCTATCGAGCAGATTCAAAATGCTCGCCGAGGTCATCACGAAGCGCGCCCGCGCATCTTTCGCGATCGCCAACAGCCTAGGCAGGGTGCGCTTCAGGCGACTGGCTTCGGGGGCGGGAACGGGAATAGCGATCGCCCCGCCATACAAACACCCCAAAAATGCTGCCATCACCTCCAAACCCTGCGGGTAGAGCAGCATCACCCGCTCGCCTCGGGCTTGATGCTGCTGGAGGAACGCCCCCAGCGCCCGCGCTCGACGATCCAGCTCGGCATAGGTGAAGCTCGCGCCTTCCGTCTTGCCGTCTACCAGGAACGTGTAGGCTCGTTGCTGCGGGATGCCTGCGGCGCGATCGCGCAGGGCATCCACGAATGTGGCGGAATGAGAATGCGGGGTCGTCATGAGTGAAAGCTCGATAGCGTTGGGTGTGAGTAGCTCTGGAGCGGCAGCGCCACGCGCGAGCAGAGTGCCCCTCATCGCCAAAGTGGTGGATTCCCCACCATAGATATACGAACGTGCTTGAAATCTCAGTGACGGAAATCACTTAGATATTTAACCAGAACGGTAGCAAGCCGCCAGCTTTGCCCGAAAATACATAGATCGCCCGAGTCGTTATGCTCGTGCCGAGCTAAGCCTCGGTATTGCACTTAAGATTCTCACGTGGACTTTATAAAATTGCGCGAGCTAGCAAAAAATGGTTATGCCTTTTCTCTTAAATCACCGGGCTCCTCAACATACATTTCAGGTTCAATAGCATAGTTGTTTGCCAACCCTTCGTTACTAACGGTCGCACCAGCAG
>JBCBTL010000755.1:0-1894 GCA_039818705.1 Cyanobacteria bacterium J06639_1 | reverse complement strand
CAAAGCAGCGCGTTTTACCAACAACAGTTCGAGCTGTAATAAACAAACCGGCACTGGTAAGCTCATTTGGAGTATTTATACTGCCCAATGAGTTTGCCTTCTCGAAAGGACTGCAAAACCGGACGCGAATCATTACATTCATCAGCGATCGCGCCAACGACCTCTTATCCCGATTGCCTACAGACTTAGCTAGACCGATCGCACGACAATTATCGCCCTCATGCAGCGTCATCGGCTCCGCCGACAGAGGCCAGAGGAGTCACGCTGAGTTTGAGTCCGAAAGGATAAAGCAAACGCTGTAGAGTGCCGTGAGTCGGCTCGATTTCTGGACTGAGAGCGCGGTTGAGCTGGGAGACCGATAGCTCGACATCAGAGGCAAAGCGATCGATGCCATATGCTTGAATGACTTTCCTTAAAGCAAGTTGAAGCGGGACCTCTTCCACAGCGGCAGCTAACAAAAACTCGCGTGCAAAATCCCGATCTTGCAAATCACGAGCCAACCCTTCATTCCAATCAGTGCTACGGCAATTCATCTTCCCCTCAGCCTCGTTCGCAATAATCAGCCCAATACAATTGAGCATTTGCAATATCTTTTGTCTGAGATCGTTTGTCACCCCCAAGTAACAACAGAACAATCTCTTGCCCGTCCAACCCGAAATACACTCGATAGCCAGAGCCGAAAGTAAACCGAGCTTCCCAAACACCCCGACCGACAAATTTTCGATCGCCCAGGTTGCCACTTTCAAAGCGGGTAATCCTAGCCTGGACTCGCGCTCTCACTTTCAAGTCAAGGGTCTGAAGCCACATTCGATAGGGATTGACACCGTTCGCCTTGACATATTCCCGTATGCGTAGTGGTTCCATTTTATCGACTCAATATTGAGAGGAGCGGCGAAGATGGCAAAATCCCCGTGAAGAGTCGTATCACTTCTGCGAAGGCGGAGAAAGTTCGGTGGGGAGTTGAGACGGGATCGGAGAAAAAGGTTCGATGTAGTTGTGGGGTTCTAGGTGGATGGTGGCGCGGACGCGACCAAAGCGATCGCTCAACCTCTTCTCAACTGCTTCTGTAATGCCGTGAGCCGTCTCGATATCCTGCGGCTCCACTACCATGTGCATCTCTACAAACACGGTTTGACCAACTACGCCGCGTGAGGTGATGTCGTGACAGTTGAGCACGCCCGGAACCTGCATGGCAATGTCGCGAATGGTTTCGGGGGCGATCGCCACTTGATCGGTCAACAGCGGCAAATTTTCTCGTAACACCTGCCACGCACTCCAAAACACGAGTCCGGCCACGGGGAATGCCAACACGTTATCGAGCCAAACCCAACCCTGTTGCGCCCCCCACAACCCGAATAAAACGGCGATCGTAATCCAGATATCGCTGAGGGTGTGGCGCGCGTCGGCCAGCAAAATGCGACTGTTGAGCGCCTGACCGCGCCGGTGTTCGTAGACCGTTACGAAAATGTTGACCAGCAGCACCGCAATCGTGAAACGGAGCGACGTATCGGTAACTCGCAGCTCTGGAATGGGTTCGGTGGCAAACAAACGCCCAACTGCAGCTCTCAAAATCTCGAAACAAGCCACCCCCAAAAATGCTGCGATCCCCAATGCCCCCACAGACTCAAATTTGCTGTGGCCGTAGGGATGATCGGCATCGGGTTCGGGGAGGGCGAACCGCATTGCCACTAGCGCCAAAATATTGCTCGCGCTATCCGTGAGGGAGTGGAGCGCGTCAGCTAGCAGACTGAGCGATCGCGCCATCACCCCGATCGTGACTTTGATAACGCAAACCAAGATGTTGAGCGCCAGCGTCGACAGCCCCGCCAACATCATTAGCGTCCCAATATGGGGCGGCGTCCGCCGGTTTAGGAACTTTGCTGGAGGATGCGAG
>JBCBTL010000754.1:0-1899 GCA_039818705.1 Cyanobacteria bacterium J06639_1 | reverse complement strand
ACGAGGGAATGACACCGCTGCCACTCTTGCAAAGCTCGGCGCGCGAGAGGTTGCACCGTTGCAGGGGAGGCTTCGGCTAGCTGTTGCTGTACCGACACGCACAAACTGACGAAGGCATCGAGTTCGCACATGCGACCGAATTCAGCTAGTTGCTCGGCAGTTGAGGCCAGCTCATCCCGCAGTTGATTGGAATCGAGGGTATCGATCTGAGGCTCGAATTGAGTCAAACAATCATCGACACCGCCCTCGAAAATCACCAGCGAGACATCGACGTTCTCGGCTTGGGCGAGCAGGGCATCTTCTTCTGATTCTTGGAGGTCGCCAAAGCGATCGCGCAAATGCTCGAATGCCGGATAGACCTGCTCTGTCAGCCATGTGTCATCGATGTCGAGGCCGCGATCGAGCCGCGACGTAATTGCCCGCAAGCCATCTACGCCCTGTAACAGCCACGTTTCCACCTGAGTGTCGATCGCGCTGGGATCGAGGCGCACCCGCAGAATTTTGAGGAAGTCCTCCATGCGGTGCGCTGCGTGGCTGAGAGACATAAAGCCCATCATGCCCGCCCCACCCTTGACCGAGTGCGCTGCTCACATAGCAGCATCCAGCGCTTCTGGGTTCAGCTCGCTTGCGGCCAAGCCCACCAACACGGATTCGATTTGGGCGTAGTAAGCCTCAGCGTCTTCCAAAAAACTCTGACGGACTCGGGATTCGGTATCCATGTTGGCAAGCTTGAAACAGGGCAGATAGTGCGAGACGGAAGGGACTTTAAGCCTTGAACTGTTCCACAGAACTTTGCAACTTCTCGGCAACGCTGGCGGTGGACTGAATGGCTTCGGCCACCTGACGAGAGAGATGCGATCGCGAATCGGACGCCGCCGTCACCTGCTGCATCAGTTGCGTCACCACCTGCGAGGTTTCCGCCTGAGAATCGGTGGATTGCGAGATGTTCTGCATCAGCGTGTTAATCGACTGCGACTTGAGCAGAATTTCGTTCAAGCTAGATTTCGTCGATTCCACCAGGCGCGTGCTGTCCACCACCTGAGTCGTACCCATCTCCATCGCCTCCAGCACTTCCTGCGTTTCCGCCTGAATACTGTTCACAATTTGGGCGATGTCTTTAGTTGCCGCCGCCGACTGTTCCGCCAGCGCCCCCACCTGTTCGGCCACAGCGGTAAAGCCCTGCCCGTATTCGCCCGCGCGTCCGGCTTCCACGCTGGCATTAATCGCCAACAGGTTGGTTTTCAAGGCAATTTCGTCAATCGACGTCACCACCTGAGAAATCTTCTGAGCCGATTCGCCCAAACGCTTCATCTTCTTGGCGGTATCGCCCACAGTGCCCCGCAGACTTTGAATACTACTCACCGTCTGGTTCATCACCGCGCTGCCTTCTTGCACCAGCGCGTAGGTGTCATCCGCAATGTTGGCAGCTTCGCCCGCGTTGTTCGACACGGCCAGAATCGAAGCCGACATCTGTTCGATCGACCCCAGCGTGTTCCGGATCTCTTCGGCCTCTGCTGCCGACTTATCGGCCAGTTGCAGAATCGACTCCTCGTTCTGCCCCAGCGACGAACTCACCTGACCGGACGAATCGCGCACCTGACCTGCAATTTCCTGCAAGTTTTCGATAATGGCGTTGAACAAGTCAGCAATGATGCCCACGTCGCCCGGAACCATCGCTGCACGTACCGTTAGGTCGCCATCCGCCGCCGCTTCGACATCTTCCATCAGCTTGTTGATTTCGAGTTCGAGCGCTTCCCGCTGTTCCTGCTGTTCTTTGGCACTGTTTTCTAAGCTTTGGTTCAGACCTTGTAGCTTCAGCTCGGCTTTTTTCTGCTCGACAATTGAGTTTCGCTGGACGGCGATCGCCACACCAGACAGAATCGCCACCAACGCACCAAT
>JBCBTL010000753.1:0-1903 GCA_039818705.1 Cyanobacteria bacterium J06639_1 | reverse complement strand
TTCTGCCGCAAACGTGGGAATTTAAGCTCGTCGATCGCAATATTCGGGAAGTCACCGAAGCGGAGTGGGACTGGGCTGAGCTAGTCATCCTGTCGGGGATGATCGTGCAAAAACAGGATATGGCCGCTCAGATTCGAGAAGCCAAGCGACGCGAAAAGTTAGTGGCCGTGGGTGGCCCTTATCCCACTTCCACTCCTGAAGAATTGGAAGCAGCGGGGGTTGATTTCTTTATCTTGGATGAGGGCGAAATTACGCTGCCGATGTTTATCGAGGCGATCGCTAAAGGAGAAACTAGCGGCGTGTTTCGGTCGGACGGTGTCAAGCCCGATGTCACCACGACCCCCGTCCCCCGCTACGACTTGCTAGAGCGCGACGCTTACGACTCGATGTCGATTCAGTTTTCGCGCGGCTGTCCGTTTCAATGCGAATTCTGCGACATTATCGTGCTGTATGGACGCAAACCTCGCACTAAATCTCCCGAGCAGCTCCTCAAAGAGCTCGATTATCTCTACGAGATTGGCTGGCGCGGCGGCGTTTTCATGGTGGATGATAATTTCATTGGCAACAAACGCAACGTTAAATTGCTTCTAAAGGATCTAAAAGTCTGGCAAAAAGAGCGAGATTATCCATTCCGATTCGACACTGAAGCTTCACTCGACTTGGCTCAGGATGACGAGCTGATCGAACTGATGTTGGAGTGTAATTTTGCAGCGGTTTTTATGGGAATTGAGACTCCCGATACGGAAAGCTTACAGCTCACGAAAAAGTTTCAAAATACGCGTTCCTCACTCGTGGAATCAATCGATAAAGTGACGGGCGCAGGGCTGCGAGTGATCGCCGGATTCATCATCGGTTTCGATGGCGAAAAGTCGGGTGCAGGAGATCGCATCGTTCAGTTTGCTGAAATCACCGGCATTCCCACCACCACATTTGCCATGCTGCAAGCCCTGCCCCATACCGCGCTGTGGCATCGACTCGAAAAAGAAGGACGCTTGCGGGTGGACAGCGGCAATATCAACCAGACAACGCTGATGAACTTCGTCCCCACTCGTCCGGTGGAAGAGATTGCCCGAGAATACGTGGAAGCGTTCTGTCAACTTTACGAGCCCGTCCAGTACCTCGATCGCGTCTATCGCTATTTCCTCAAATTGGGTGCGCCCAAAGTTCAAGCTCCCTTCAAATGGCCGGAGTGGGTAGTGCTGCGAGCGATCGCGATCGTGCTGTGGCGACAAGGAGTGGTGCGCAAGACTCGCTGGAAGTTTTGGCCGCATTTATTCGATATTTTGCGCAAAAATCCTGCCGTTGCCGAGCAGTACATTACTTTGTGTGCCCACAACGAACATTTCTTGGAATACCGCGATATCGTTCGTCGCGAAATTGAAAGCCAATTAGCCGCGATGTTGAGTCGAGAGGAGCAGGAAGCGGCTGAGGTTGAAGAACCGGTGGCGATCGCCAGCTAAGCCTCTAACTGAGTCCTAAATCGGCTTCTCAATGGCAGGTTGTCTTCAGTACAGCTCATATTTCATGAGTTGACAGGGAAGATTGCCGTTATAAAAGGGCGTGCGCTGGCTTGATTTGAGGCCGATGGACTTCGCTAAAGCTTTATTTCCGCTGAGGACGTATGCCGTCCAGCCTTTGAAGCGCTGCTTGAGAATGTCCCCCAGTAATTTGTAAAAATCGCCCAACTCGCGATCGCTTCCCAAGCGTTTGCCGTAGGGAGGATTGCACATCAACACGCCACAGTCAGTAGGAGCCTCGACCTCGGTTAAAGGTTTACAGACAAACTGGACGTGTTCTTCTAAATCGCAGGCTTTTGCATTGGCGCGGGCTTGTCGAACGGTATCGAGCTCGCCATCGCTCCCCGAGATGGCAATCTCTAATGCGTGCTTCCGACTTCCCCACG
>JBCBTL010000752.1:0-1904 GCA_039818705.1 Cyanobacteria bacterium J06639_1 | reverse complement strand
GCGTCGCCCTCGTCGGGCCGTCCGGTTCCGGCAAAACCACGTTCATGCGCTGCCTCTACGCGAACTATCAAGTCGGTCGCGGGGCGATCGCCGTCATCCACGAAGGCAACGAAGTCGATCTGACCCAACTCGCCCCCCACGATCTGATCGTCGTCCGGCAAAAAACCATCGGATACGTCAGTCAATTTCTACGGGTCATTCCCCGCGTCCCGGCGATCGACGTGGTAGCAGAACCCCTGCTCGAACTCGGAGAAGACGAAGTCACCGCTCGGCACAAAGCCAAAGACCTACTCGCTCGCCTCAATCTACCCGAAAGCCTCTGGCAGCTCTCCCCCACCACCTTCTCCGGCGGCGAAAAGCAGCGGGTCAACATCGCCCGCGCCTTCGTGGTGGACTATCCCGTTTTGCTGCTAGACGAACCCACCTCCGCTCTGGATGCTGCCAACCGGGAAGTGGTGATGGAATTGATTGAAGAACGCAAATCCCGAGGCTGTGGCGCGATCGGCATTTTCCACGATCGCGAAGTCCGCGATCGCGTTTGCAATCGAGAACTCCGCTTCGGCTAGCCTCCTGTGGGTGTGATGGGGGCGATGGCGTGCAGTTTCAAAAAATTCGTGCCACGCGGGGTTTGGGTGGGAATGCCACCCATGATCAGGATTTTGTCTCCTGGAACGACGAGAGCGCGATCGAGCAGAATATCTTGTGCCTGTTGGACGAGAGCTTCAAAAGCGATGACTTCACTATCGATGTGGATGGGCTGCACCCCCCAGATTAGATTGAGGCGATGGTAGACCGCGAAAGAAGGCGTAATCGCAATGACGGGAGCTTTGGGACGCTCGCCTGCCGCTACGAGTGCCGTGTAGCCCGAGCTGGTAAACGTGACGATGTATTTGAGTTTGAGGGTGTCATCGATCGCATTCAACGCTTCGCTGAGGGCGTGAGTTTCGTCATTTGCCGCGGGGGGATGGTTGACGAAGCGTAAATCTCTTTCGACATCAGTCGCAATTTTGACGAGCATTTCGACCGATTGCACGGGGTAGTCGCCCACGGCTGATTCGCCAGAGAGCATGACGGCATCCGTGCCGTCGAGGATGGCATTCGCTACGTCGCTGGCTTCTGCGCGGGTGGGGCGCGGGTTGCGAATCATGCTGTCGAGCATTTGAGTGGCGGTAATGACAGGGATGCTGCGCAGATTGCATTCGCGAATGATGTGTTTTTGGAGCATCGGCACTTTTTCGGGACTCATCTCTACGCCCAAATCGCCGCGCGCTACCATCACGGCGTCGCACTCGTCGAGAATGTCTGAGAGATTGGCGATCGCCTGGGGCTTCTCAATTTTTGCCAGTACGGGCACGTCCGTCGCGCCTTTTTCGGCTAATAGGCGCTTGAGGGTGCGCAGATCTTCAGCTTGCCGCACGAAGCTGAGAGAAACGATATCTACCTGTTGCGACAGACCGAATTCGAGATCGCGTTTGTCTTTGTCCGTGAGGGAGGGAAGGCGCAAATTGAGGCTGGGTACGTTGACCCCTTTGCGGCTTTTCAGCAGGCCGCCACGGATGATGATGCAGCGCACGCTCGCACCGTCCACGCGATCGACTTTGAGTTCGAGCAGGCCGTCATCGAGCAAAATTTGCGTGCCGGGTACGGCTTCCTCTGCGAGGTGAGGATAGTCGATCGCCACTGAATTCGGCTGGGCTTGCCAGTCCGCTTCGGGGAACAACGTTAGCTCGTCGCCCTCGGCCAGGGCGATCGCGCCATCCGGTAGTTGTCCGACCCGAATTTTCGGCCCTTGCAGGTCTTGCAGCAGGGTGATGGGGCGATCGAGTTCCTGCGAGACCGAGCGCAGCAGCGCCACCATGCGAGCGTGGTCGTCGTAGCTGCCGTGGGAAAAGTTGAGGCGAGCC
>JBCBTL010000751.1:0-1906 GCA_039818705.1 Cyanobacteria bacterium J06639_1 | reverse complement strand
GCAGCGCCAGCGACACGTCATTAAACGCTCCGTCCATATCGAACGCCGTAGACAGCGCCTCATGCCCCATCCACATCACCCCGAAGCGGCGATTGTCCGGCAGCAAATCCGTACCCCGAATTTCGTACACGTACTCTGGCGACAGCGCAATCCCGACGATGCGCAACTCCTCCCAGCGCCCGTTCACGATCGCCCCCACGCGATCGCCAATGTCGAACTCGTTCGCCTCCGCAAACGCCTCGCTCACCATCACCTCATCCGAGCGCCCCGGCTCCACGTAGCACCCCCGCCGCAAAAACAAATCGTTGAGCATCAGCGTCGGGCGATCGGGAATCGATACCAACCGTCCAGTAGCAGGTTCGGGCAAATCGGGAATGTCGAGGATGACATCGCGAACCACGCGCGTCTGCACCTGCCGCACCCCCGGAATGTCCCCAATCCGTTCGGTCAAACTCTCCGGCGCGCGCTTGAGCTGCACGAACACGTCCGCAAACCGATAGCGATCGTAATAAGTCGCCTGCGACAGCTCCAACGACTGATAGGCGCTCATCATCGTCACCAAACTGGCAATGCCACAGGCCACGATCAGCGCGATCGCGATCGCCTGTCCCCGCAGGTGGACGATATCGCGAACCAGCTTCAGGTCGAGCGCTCTCACGGCCTACCACTCCAACGCGCCAGGCGCGAGCTTGCGATCGTTACGACGCACGTCCGCAATGCGACCGCTGTGCATGGAAATCACGCGATCGGCCATCCCCGCAATCCCGGCGTTATGAGTAATCACGGCAGTCGTCGTCCCCAACTCCCGATTCACCCGCTCCAGCGCTTCCAACACCAACTTCCCAGTCTGAAAATCCAGCGCCCCGGTCGGTTCGTCGCACATCAACACCTCTGGGCGCTTGGCGATCGCCCGCGCGATCGCGACCCGCTGCTGCTGCCCCCCGGAAAGCTGAGACGGAAAGTGGTCGAGGCGATCGCTCAGCCCCACCAAGGCCAAAGCTTCTTCCGGTCGCATCGGTCGCGAGGCAATATCGGTCACTAGTGCCACATTCTCGCGAGCGGTGAGGCTGGGAATCAGGTTGTAGAACTGGAACACGAAGCCGACGCATTCCCGCCGAAATCGGGTCAGCGTCCATTCATTCGCGGTGGTGAGATCGCGATCGCGATACAGTACTTGTCCGCTAGTAGGCACGTCCAGCCCGCCCAAAATATTCAGCAGCGTCGATTTCCCACTCCCCGACGGCCCCAGCAGCACGACGAACTCGCCTTCATACAAGTCCAAGTCCACAGAGCGCAGCGCCTGCACTTCCACCTCGCCCATGACGTAGGTTTTGGTAATGTGCCGCACGCAAAAGACTGGGGGGCGAGCGGTGAGGGTAGAAGAGTGAGGGGAAGGCGATCGTCGAACGTTCATCGCACGTCAGGACAGCTTCTCGCCCATCCTATCGAGGCAATTTGAGGAAGCCGTGAAGCCACTAAAACCAGCAGGTTCGAGGTATGCAGCGATATACTTGAGGCAGTTGTCGAGGCGAGTATATTGCCATGACGGATAAAAATAGTACGAATAAGCCCGACACATCATCTGTGTTTCCGCAAAGCATCAGCGTGTCTTTGGATGACACCTCATATGCTTTCTCTATCAGCGAACTAACGAACAAGAACGGTGATCGCGCCACTGCTGAAATCTCCCAGGCGAAGAAATCTCTATTCGCAGCTAGCGCTATTGCTGGATCGATCTTTGGTGCTTTGACCTTGGTCAGGTCTATGCGAGAGGAAACTGATTTAAATGATGAGTCGGATGACTTTGATAAGTGGGCTGAACAATATTTCTCGATTGATGATGATTTGAATCATGCCTTGGAGTTGATTGATATTTCTGACGCTCGTATTGAAAAGCTACAAGCTT
>JBCBTL010000750.1:0-1910 GCA_039818705.1 Cyanobacteria bacterium J06639_1 | reverse complement strand
CATGAGGCCAAACTGAGAGCAAAAAGCTTGTGACGAACATTTTTTCGAGAAAAATCAGCAAAAAAAGTCGAAAATCCGCTTAAAAACCTTGCCACGAGCGGCCTCTCAAAAAAATTGCCTGTAGAATAGGTCAGTAAGTTTTTGCCTTAAACTATCAACACCATCTCAGACTGTTGAGGAAATTCAGATGAACAAAGGCGAGTTGGTTGATGCCGTTGCCCACAAGGCTGGCGTTACGAAAAAGGAAGCTGACGCCGTGATCAGCGCTACTTTGGATGTCATCGTTGAAACGGTTGCTAGCCAAGAAAAAGTTACCCTCGTCGGCTTCGGTTCGTTCGAGCCGCGCCAGCGTAAGGAGCGGGAAGGGCGCAATCCCAAAACCAAAGAGAAAATGATCATCCCTGCTACCGTCGTTCCTGCGTTCTCGGCTGGTAAATCCTTCCGGGATGCCGTCGATCCCAAAAGGTAAATCCGTCCAAAGATCGCAGCGTCGAATTCATTTTCGTAGTCAGGGCGATCGCTTTTCGCACCCTCTCAGATCTCGTCGGTGCAGAGTTTGTGTCGCTAGCGTGGCGAATCGCGATCGCTATGCACGGCGTCTTGTCGGCTTCCGAGCCTTCTCGTCGAAGTTATTGCTGCACGCACTTCCCAGGCCGCACGTGCCCCTGGGAGGTGCGCCGTTCTTTGGCGATGTTTTGCGCCTACATGTCTTGCACTGACGTGTCTGACATCTACGAGGATGTCGCGTTCGCGAGTGCATCCGACGAAGGCGTTGGAAAGTGAGACTGCGAGACGGTACTGGCTCGGTGCATTGTCACGAGTTGGGCGAGGCGCTGGCGCAGTTCGGTGCGCGGTACGATCGCGTCGATCAGTCCGCGCTCCAGCAGGTATTCTGCTTTTTGAAAGTTGTCGGGCAAGCGCTGCTGTTGGCCGATGGTTTGTTCGATCACGCGGCGTCCGGCAAAGCCGATCAGGGCGGCAGGTTCGGCGATGATGATGTCGCCCAGCATGGCGAAGCTGGCGGTCACGCCCCCCATAGTGGGGTGAGTGAGCACGGAGACGAACAGTTGTCTGGCATCGCGGTGACGGTCCAGAGCGGCTGAGGTTTTCGCCATCTGCATGAGGCTGAAAACGCCCTCTTGCATGCGCGCTCCCCCCGATGCCGCGCAGATGATGAGTGGCAAATGCTCGGCGGTGGCTCGTTCGATCAGACGGGTGATTCTTTCACCCACCACTGACCCCATGCTGCCGCCCATAAAGCGAAAGTCCATCACTCCCAACGCCACGGTGAGCGTTTGGCCGCGACTCGCTTCGGTGGCTTTTAGGTGGCCGATGCCCGTCACGACCGCATCTTTGAGATGGGTTTTCTCTTGATAGCCGCGCAAGCGTTCGGGATAAGCCTTTTTATCGACGAATTCGAGTGGGTCTTGCGGTAGAAGCTGCTCGTCGAGCGCCATCCAGGTGCGCGGTTCGATGAGGTGAGAGACGCGCGTGGGGGCGGGAACGCGATGGTGAAAGCCACAGCTCGGACATACGTCGTAGTTGGCGTGTAAATCTTTGGTGTAGGTGAGCGTGTCGCATGCCGGACATTTCTGCCAGAGTCCGTCAGAAATGTCGCGATCTTGCTGGCCTTTGGCTGGCGGCGTCGATTGGCGGCGGCCAGCGAGATCGGCAAACCAGTCTGATAAAGGCACGCTCGGGCGATCGCTCCCTAAATAGCTCTGTTGCGTAGCCTAACTTTAACCCAAAGCCGCAGGGGGAGCTTCAGAGAGGCTGGCGGACGGCAGTGCAGACCCCTCAACGATCTTGCTTCGGGTTGCAGCCGTGTCCTAGACTCGTGAAGCGTTGTAAACCAAAAACTCCCGTGCTTCTGCGTGGTTCGCGCTCCCTCATGCCAGCGGTAGAAAGCC
>JBCBTL010000749.1:0-1912 GCA_039818705.1 Cyanobacteria bacterium J06639_1 | reverse complement strand
AGTTTGCCGTTGGGGAGAGAGTCGGCCTCGGCGATCGCGAGGTCTAACTCTCCGAGGTCGGTCGGGATGGGGAAGTCGAGTTCGCCTGTGGGAAGGTCTGCGGGGGCGATCGCATCCGAAAGATCCAGCGCCGAGGGAATCAGATCGCGCTGGTTGATGGAGATGAGGGCTTGGGTTTGCCGCCACGCATCCAGAGCAGCTTGCGCGACAGCCGGGATGTTGTCGGGTTGGGATTGCAAGTGCTGCTCGACATCGGTGCAAAGTTGAACGAAGGCTTCGAGCTGGAACATTTCGCCCAAGCCGCCTAGCTCCTGCGCCATCAGCTCCACTTCGGAATGGAGAGTCGGATCTTCAGGATTGGCGAGGGTAGCTTCGAGGCGTTCTAGCAGCGCGTCCACTTCGGTGGCGAACATCATCGTCACCATGTCCGTCCCTTCGTCGGCAGACAGCAGGGCGGTTTCATCTTCCGGGCGCAGGTCGCCGAGGCGATCGTGAAGCTGGGTGAAGGGGGGGAAGATGTGGGTTTCTAGCCACGCATCGTCGATCGCCAAGTCCTCGCGGTTGGCATCGCTGACCCGCCGCAGGCCGTCTAGCCCGTTCAGCATCAGGGTTTCGAGCTGGGTATCGACCTCAATAGACTCGTTTCGCACCTTCAGAATTTTGAAGGAATCCTCGAACTGGTGGGCTAAGTCGCTGAGGACTTGAAAGCCCATCATGGCCGCGCCGCCTTTGATGGAGTGGGCGGCGCGTAAGGCTCCGTCGATCTGCTGCGGGTCGATACCGCTGTCGGACAGACCCAGCAATACGGATTCGATCTCGTTGAGATAGTCGGCGGCTTCGTCGAGGAAGTGAAGCTGGACTTCGCGTTCGGCGTCTGAGGGCATGGGTCGATCCAACTAGGTCGAGTCAGCAGTACGGGACGAGCTGGGATGCGGGGGCGATCGCTAGCTGTCGCCCACCTTGAACTGACCCACCGAGTCTTGCAGCTTTTGGGCGATCGCGACGGTGTCTTGCAGCGATCCGGCCACCTGACGGGAGGAATCTGACGCGCGCTCGGATGTGGAGGATAGCTGCTGCATCAGTTGGGTTACCACTTCGGAGGTTTGCGTCTGCGATACGGTGGCCGAGGAAATGGACTGCAACAGTTCGTCGATGGTGCTGGAGACCGTCAGAATGTTCGCCAGGTTTTCCTTGGTTTCTTCCACCAGGCGCGTACTTTCGACCACCTCGGCAGTACCCACTTCCATCGCTTCCACCACTTCGCTGGTTTCGGCCTGGATGCTGGCGACCACTCGTTCGATGTCTTTGGTTGCCGCAGCGGACTGGTCGGCCAGCGCCCCAACTTCTTCGGCAACCACCGCGAAACCACGACCTTCTTCACCCGCGCGAGCGGCCTCAATACTGGCGTTTACGGCCAAGAGGTTCGTTTTCAGCGCGATTTCGTTAATCAGCGAGACCACCTGCGAAATTTGCTGGGAGGATTCACCCAATCGCTTTACCTTTTTGGCGGTTTCAGCCACGGTGGAGCGCAGGTTGACGATACTGTCCACGGTTTTGTCCATCGCGATTCCGCCCTGCATGGCGGTGGTGGATGCGGTTTTTGCCACGTCTGCGGCCTGTTGCGCGCTGGCGGATACGTCTTGAATGGAGAGTGCCATTTGCTCGACCGAGTTCAGGGTGGAGCTGATGTCGGCGGCTTGGGCGAGGGTTTCTTCGGCCAGTTGGTTGACCGCGTTTTCGTTGACGTTCAGGGAGCTACTCACCTGACCGGCGGAGTCTTTCACCTGCACCACAATTTCCCGCAAGCTCTCGATAATCGCGTTAAAGAAGTCAGCTACCGTCCCGATTTCTTCGGCGGATAGCTCGGCGCGGACGGTTAGGTCGCCGTCGGCGGCTCCTTCCACGTCGGTTA
>JBCBTL010000748.1:0-1914 GCA_039818705.1 Cyanobacteria bacterium J06639_1 | reverse complement strand
GGGATATCGTCGGGCTGGTCATCCTGTTTGGCTTGACTCAGTACGTCAACCAAATGCTGTCCAGCCAAGGGCCGGGGACGAGCGCTCCCAACCAAGAGTCGATGAACAAAATCATGCCCGTCATGTTTTCTGGCATGTTCTTGTTTTTCCCGCTTCCGGCTGGGGTGTTGATTTACATCGCCGTCTCGAACATCTTTCAAACCGTTCAGACCTACTTCCTATCGCGCGAGCCACTGCCTGAAAACCTCTTGAAGATGGTGGAAGAAGAGCAGAAGCGCGAAGAGCGGGCGGCTCGCAAAGAGAAGGGGCAGAAAGGGGGCGGACGCGATGCCCTGCCGTTCGAGCGCTAGACGCTAAGGCGATCGCTCATTTCCGCAAGCGGGCAGTAAGATACAAGGCAAAGTCCCCGATTGAGGTCAGGGGCTTTGCTTTGTGCGTTCGAGGGGTGGTGGAATTCAGATGTCTGAAGTGAACGACGAAAAAATGGAGCGCGCGCGGCAGTGGCTGACCGACCTGCTCGATTTGATGGCAATGAGCGCGGCAGTATCAGTTCGCGATGACACCCTCGAAATTGATGCCGCTCAGCTCGACGAACCTCGCAAAGATCTCTTGCTGGGGCGCGATGGAGCCACGCTGGACGCGCTGCAATACTTGGCAAATGCCGTCTTAAACCTGCACGTTCCTAAAGAGGAACAGCAAGCATACACCGTCGAGCTAGACGGCTATCGCCAGCGCCGCGAGGCCGAACTGCGCGAGATGACAGAAGCAGCCGTCGCCCAAGTGCGCGAGACTCAAAAAGAGTACGAAATGCAGCCGCTTTCTGCTGCCGAACGCCGCCAGGTTCACATGCTGCTCAAGACCGACGAGTATGCAGATGTCGAAACCTTCAGTCGCGGCAAAGAGCCTCACCGTCGTTTAGTGGTGCGCCCCGCCAGCGGGGAACCAGAGGAATCCTAGCGTGTTGCGCCCGATTCGACTTCCCGAACTCCTCCAGGCTCCCAATCGATCGCGCGAGGTCGAGTTTCGCCAAATCGTCCCTGACTTTCCTTCGCTCACCCCCGTCGAAGGCACGGTGACGGTGGAACATCGCGGCACGTTTTTGATAGCGTGCGCTCGCGTGAAAACCATCGTGACGCTGGCTTGCCATCGCTGCTTGCAGAACTACAACGAGAAGGTACAGCACGAGTTCGAGGAAATTTTGTGGTTGGAAGCCGAACCCGAAGAGTATGCGGACGAGCTGGAAGTGGCGACTGAAGACCTGGTAGAGCGCATCAATCCTGACGGCAGCTTTGACGTGGAGAACTGGCTGTACCAGCAGCTCTGGCTTGCCATGCCGCAACAGCAGCTCTGTAGCGAAGACTGTCAGGGGCTAACCGTCGAACAGGATGCGAGCGATCGCGTAGATAGTCGGTGGGCAAAGCTACAAAATCTGCGCGAACAACTGCTTTAGGTCGAACTCATCCCAGGTTTCCCGTGCGTGGAACTATCCAACCCCATTTTCGTTGTGGCTCGAACGCTATCGAATGACCGTGGTTGGGTATCCTGCTAATGTTGCGAAGCGCTGCGATCGCTGGCATCAGGGCACTAGAGCCGGGAGAGAACGAATGCAGGTTGAAGAACTCTTGCGGCGGTACGCGATCGGGGAAACGGATTTCCTCAATGCCGACTTGGCGGGAGCCACGCTGAGTATGGAAACCCTCAGCGGCACGATTTTGACAGGGACAGACCTGCACGACGCGGTGATGATGGGCGTGGATTTGAGCCGTTCGGAGTTAATCGGAGTCAACCTGCAAAAAGCCAACCTCTGGAACGCCAATCTCAGCGTGACGAACCTCGAAGGGGCCGACCTCAGCGAAGCCAATCTATGCGGCACGAACTTTTGGGATGCGAACTTAGTCACGGCGAAGCTCGTAC
>JBCBTL010000747.1:0-1919 GCA_039818705.1 Cyanobacteria bacterium J06639_1 | reverse complement strand
GTGTTCAAGCAAAATGCCAGTCGCGTCGTCCTGCAATTGCTGTTCATTTTGTTCGGGAACGTGTTTTTCCCGCCAGAGGTGCTGCCGGAAGGGGTGCGCTGGATGACGCATTTAGTCCCCCTCGCGCCAGCTCTGCAAGGGATGCGCGCGGCGGTGTTAGACGGAGCGACCGTGCTGGAACTGTGGCCGTCCATTCGGGCGCTGGGCATCTTCGCGATCGCCCTCCTCCCCACCGGGTTTCTTTGTTTCCGCTGGGCGGTTCGCATCGCCCAAAAAGACGGCACCCTCACTTATCGATAGTCAGTCAGGAGCAGGATTGACCATTCGTCCACTTGGGGACGGCGATCGCTCGCGGCAATTCAGATGTTGCCGTTTCTCCACCAATCCAATTCACCCCCAATCCAACTGCGCCCCGTATACTGATAGCGATCTGAGCAGTACATCCGAGCAGCAAAGCAGTGGGGGCTGAGGTGAGCGACACGATTTTCGGCAAAATTATTCGCAAAGAAATTCCTGCCGATATCGTCTACGAAGACGATTTAGTGCTGGCCTTTAACGACATTGCCCCCCAGGCTCCCGTTCACATCCTCGTCATCCCGAAGCAGCCCATCCCCCAAATTGAGATGGTGGAAGAAAGCGATCGCGATCTGCTCGGTCATATGCTCCTCACCGCCAAACAGGTAGCCAAAGACGCTGGCCTGACCGACGGCTATCGACTGATTATCAATAACGGCACGGATGGCGGCCAAACGGTGTTTCACCTCCACCTCCACATCTTGGGCGGTCGCTCGCTGGAGTGGCCGCCGGGATAAGCAGATTCGCTCGCACTACCCGACCCTCATCCCTGCTGCATTTGTTTGATTCGTGCTCGACTCCGCTCGCGGTTCTGCCAATACTCAACACGGGCGCTACACGCCCTATCTTTTCCTGCTCCCAGCGCTGGCCGCTCTGGGTCTGATTTCGTTTTGGCCGGTGTTGCAAGCCATTTACCTGAGCTTCACCCAATACGACATCCTCAGTCCCCCCATCTGGCTCGGACTGGAAAACTATCAACGACTTTGGAACGATCGCCGTTTTTGGCAGGTGCTCGGCAACACTCTGATTTATCTGGCCGTGGCCGTGCCGTTGCTGGTCAGTTTGCCGCTAGGGTTGGCGATCGCGGTCAATCAGAAACTTAAAGGCATCCACTGGTTTCGCGTCGCCTACTACGTCCCGGTCATCGTCTCGATCGTAGTGGCAGGGATCGCGTGGAAATGGGTCTATGCCGACACTGGCTTGCTCAACTATTTGCTATCCGGGGTGACGTTTCAGTCGATTCGCATTCCGTGGCTGACCGATCCCGACATTGCGCTGGTGGCGATCGCGCTAGTGACAGTTTGGAAAGGCTTGGGCTACTACATGGTGATTTACCTGGCCGGATTGCAGTCCATTCCAGCCAACTTGTACGAAGCTGCCGCGATCGACGGTTCGGACGGCTGGCAACAACACTGGGACATCACCGTACCGCTGATGCAGCCCTACATCGTGCTCGTTTCGGTGCTGTCGTCGATCGCGGCCATGAAGGTGTTTGAAGAGGTGTACGTGATGTCGCGCGGCGGCCCCGCCAACAGCACGAAAACCGTCGTGTACTACCTCTACGAACGCGGCTTTAGCAACCTAGAAATGGGCTACGCCGCCGCGATCGGGACGATGCTGTTTATCATCATCTTGCTGCTGTCGCTGGCAACCGTGCGGCTGACGGACTTGAGACCACCCGGCTAGCTCATGGCCAACATGCGCTGAATGGGCTTAAGGGCTTGCTGGCGAATCTCCTCGGGCACGTGGATTTCAGGCGATCGCGTTTTCATGCACTCGTACAGTTTTTCAAGCGTATTCAGGCGCATGTGCGGACATTCATTGCACGCACAGTTGGCCTGGGG
>JBCBTL010000746.1:0-1923 GCA_039818705.1 Cyanobacteria bacterium J06639_1 | reverse complement strand
AATACATGCGGATAGATCGACCAAGCGAAATCGCATCTAAAGAGAAGATAGCACGATTATTCAGAATTCCAAGAAAAAATTACTGGATCGCGATAGCGCCGTAACGTCTCTGTAGACTGGGTTTGAGTTCATTAGATTCTCCTGACCCCCTCGTGCATTAGTGTAGCTCCGTGTCAATCCGGAAAAGAGAATGACACCGGAAATAAAATCCGTGGATTTACGACTTTGTCGTGCAACCTCAACTTGATAGCGTCTGAAATATTAAAGCTTAAGTTGTGTAAACTTAGCTCGTTACAAATTGAGTTCGTTCAGTTCTTTTGATGTTGATGCAGGTAAAAACGTGCGGTTTTCGGATCGCTCGTCGGCATTGACGTGAATGCAAGAATCGGAAGTCTAGGGTGTCTCAATTGCCTTGGTCGTGAGTTGTTATGCAAGATTTTTCGACAGATATTCTGGCCGCCATTCAACGGTGCAGTCGCGATCGCCTGACGGGTCGGCTACTGGTTCGCAGTGCCAACGACGTGATGTGGACGATCTTCTTTTTCTTGGGACGCGCGATTGGCGATGGCGCTGGCTACAATCCCGTTCAGCGCTGGCGGCGACAGTGCGCCCGTCACTGCCCTGACCTGTTGCAGGAATTTGGGCGCGACCTGGTCGAGCGCGACCTCCACGGCTGCGTTGAAACGTGGCTGGTGAGCCAGCGCCTCGATCGCGATCGCGCCGTTGCGGCGATCGAGGGCAGTTTGGTGGAGGTGTTGTTCGACATTCTCCAGCGCGAAGCGCAGAGTTCAGCCGACAGCGCGCTGACCTATCAGTTCGACGGCCGCACGCCTGCCCCCGACGGCACAATTCCGCCGGTGTTGGTCAAGCTGGATTATCTGTGGCAGCAAGTGCATGAAGGCTGGCAAGCGTGGTCGGCGGCCAATATGTCGGACTATCCGCCCAGCTTGGCACCCCGCATCGACGACGAAGCGGCAATCCAGCAGGCCACCTCGGCTAATGCGTTCCGCAATCTGTCGCAGTTGCTCGACGGACGGCGATCGCTGCGAGATATCGCGCTCGACCTCAATCAAGAGCCTCTGTTGCTGGCGAAATCGCTGGCGGGATACTGCCGCAAAGGGTGGGTGTCATTTCATCCGGTGGCCGATCGCGATTCTGGTAGCGAATCTGTAAGCCGTGGCGTGCCCCTCGTGCGAGCAGAGGTGATGGAGGCGATCGCCCCCGCCCCAGAAGTGAATAAACCGCTAATTGCTCATATCGACGACAGTCCGTTGGAAGGTCAGTTGATGGAGCGGATCGTGACTGAGGCTGGATGTCGCTATCTGTACGTGCAGGAGCCGATGAAGGCGCTGTCGGTGTTGCTGAAGCAGCCGCCGCAGCTCATTTTTCTCGATTTGGTGATGCCGATCGCGAATGGCTACGAAGTGTGCGCGCAGTTGCGACGGATGTCGGCCTTTCAAGACACGCCGATCGTGATTTTGACCAGCAGCGACGGGATTGTCGATCGGGTGCGCGCCAAGGTGGTGAAGGCGACGGCGTTCGTGTCGAAGCCCATCGCTCGCGAGCGGGTGCTGGACGTAATTGAAAAGCATTTGCCTCGTTCGGTGGCTGAGGTTGAAGTGCAGGTGCCAGGGGCATTTGCGGGGTATTCTCAGCCCGCCTAGATGAGTCAGGTTTTTGGTTGAGAGCGGGAGCGAGCCTCGCCCCGTTCTTCCAGGCAAGTTTTACCAGGATTTAAGCGTATGCCACTTTCTCTAGACTCGGCGTTGACGATCGCCCGTCTCGATCCGTTAACCCTCGACCCGCCCCCCGAGGAATACCGTCAGCGCTTGCTGAGCTTTCCGCTGGGGGGGACGCGCAACAGTTCGATGTTGCTCGATCGGATTTCGGAAATCGTGCGGGTGGATGCGGCCAACATCCTGA
>JBCBTL010000745.1:0-1929 GCA_039818705.1 Cyanobacteria bacterium J06639_1 | reverse complement strand
CCTGCGGCAACCCGGAAGAAGCTGGCAAACGTGTCCCCCAGCAAAAAGCCTCGCTCCCACAAACTGCCGAAGGCGGCTAGCACCATCGGCGGTGAGGGCAAAAACCTCGGACTAACGAGCGCTTCTTCGCCGATGCGGACGCTGGACACTCCCCACCACAGGCACAGCGGTACGGCCACCGACAGAAACATCAGTAGCGCGCCAAGCGATCGCGGGATCTCTTCGCTGATGCCCCAAAACACCGTTGGTTTGAGTGCTTTACGAGTATCTGGAATCTCGAAGGCTTGATGGATGGCGTCTTGGGTCACGGGCGATCCTGGTCGAGCGGCAAACAAGGGCGATCGCGCGATCGCCCCCACGAGAATCCCATCAGTTAGGGATTGGCTTCGGCGTAGGCTTTCACGAAGCGATCGTCGAAGAGGGTCGATAAGTCGGGGCCTTCGGGAATGAAGCCGACCTTCACCATGAAGTTAGTCATTTCTACTGCCGCGTGGGGCATGTAGATCATGGTGTCGCCATCGCTAAAGGCTTCGAGATTGTCCTCAATGGTGAATATGCGGGTGCCTGCTTCAAATTGAGCGAGTTCGCTAACGTCCACGCCGACGCGCTCGGCAATAATTTCGTTCGAACGCTCGGGATTCGCCTCCATAAATTCAAGCGTGGCAAACCAAGTATTCACGATCGCCTGGACATCTTCAGGGCGCTCGTCCACCAGAGTTTGGGTGACCGCCAGCAAATCGGGAATCGCGCCAGGGAACTGCGCCGAACTGAATAGCTCTTTGCTGCCCTCACGCTCCAGGGCGACCGCCCAGAACGGCGGGAATGCGCCGACGGCATCCACCTGTCCGGCTGCAAACGCCGCTGCCGCCGCGCCCGTTTCTAACCCGACAATTTCTACATCATCGCGGGACAGCCCGGCATCGTCGAGACCGAGCGTGAGTAAGAAGTCATCGACGACCCCTTCTTCAACGGCAACTTTTTTGCCCTTGAGATCGGCGATCGTGTTGATGTCTTCCGTCACAATAATTTTGTCGTTGCCCGCCGAGTTATCGTTCACCAGCACCACGACTTCACCGTTAACGGCATCCGCCGCAAACGAAATGGTGTCGTTGAGGGTTTGGGAATTGCCGTCGAGCTGTCCGGCAGCGAGGGCTTCCATCGATGCGATGTAGCTGTCGAACCAGCGCATTTCGACGTTCACGCCATTTTGCTCGAACAGTCCTTCTTCTTCCGCCACAGCCCACGGCCACCAGCCCGCCCAATTGCTGTAGCCGAGAACGATGGCCTCGTCACTGGTCGCAGCATCGCCGTTGCCATCGACTTGAGGCACTTGCTCGCTGCAAGCCGCTAACGTACCAACTGCAATGAGTGCGCCTCCGGCTAATGTAATTCCCCGAGAAAGCAATGAACGTCGTCTCACAATCCGTCTCCAAAACTCAACTGACACTAACTTGCGAGGCAACCCCTTCAGATTTGGAATGCTGTCGCAGGGTTCTCACGCGATCGCCGACCCACTTCACCCACGCCTCAATTCCCGCGCCGGATTTAGCCGAGATTTCTAGAATGTCCGCACGCGGATTGAGCTGGCGAACGTTGGCGGCAATGCGATCGCCACTGACATCTAAAAACGGGGCGAGATCGGTTTTCGTCACGAGCAAACAATCCGCCTCCTGAAACATGAGCGGATATTTGAGCGGCTTGTCTTCCCCTTCGGTCACGCTCAGCAGCGCAACTTTGGCGTGTTCCCCCACTTCAAACTCCGCCGGACAGACGAGATTGCCGACGTTCTCGACAATCACTAAATCGAATTCCGCCAGCGGCGCGATATCTCGTTCGAGCTGCATCAGTCCGCCGCTGACCATCTTCGCGTCGAGGTGACAGGCACGTCCCGTGTTGATGGCGATGACGGGTACGCCGCAAGCCCGCAGG
>JBCBTL010000744.1:0-1929 GCA_039818705.1 Cyanobacteria bacterium J06639_1 | reverse complement strand
TGGGCGATGCCGATCCCGACGAGATGGATGCCCTGCTGAAAAAACTCGATCGCCTGCAGCATCAGTTCGAAGCGGCCGACGGCTACAGTCTCGACGCTCGCATCGGCAAAATTTTAGATGACGTGGGGTTTGAAGATACCGATGGCGATCGCCGCGTGGGAGAATTCAGCGGCGGCTGGCAAATGCGCATCTGCCTCGGCAAAGTGATGCTGCAAGACCCGGATTTGCTGCTGCTAGACGAGCCGACGAACCACCTCGATCTGGAAACCATTGAGTGGCTCGAAGCGTATTTGAAGAAGTTGACCACGCCGATGGTTATCGTGTCGCACGATCGCCAGTTTCTCGACAAGCTCTGCACGCAAATTGTCGAAACCGAGCGGGGGATCTCCACCACGTATTTGGGCAACTATTCTAGCTACCTCGAACAGAAGCTCCTCAATCGCGAAGTGCAGCAGCGGGCATTCGAGCGGCAGCAAACTGAGCTGGCCAAGCAGCAAGCATTTGTCGAGAAATTCCGTGCCAGCGCCACGCGCAGCACCCAAGCCAAGAGCCGCGAGAAACAGCTCGATAAGGTCGAGCGCATCGAAGCGCCGGAAACCGACGTACGAACGCTGCACTTTCACTTTCCGCCCGCACCGCGCAGCGGACGTGAAGTGGTGATTATTGAAGAACTAACTTACGAGGTAGACGACAAGCTGCTGTTTCTCGGCGCGAATTTGGAGGTGGAACGGGGCGATCGCATTGCCTTCCTCGGTCCCAACGGCGCGGGTAAGTCCACGCTGCTGCGATTGATTATGGGGATCGAGCAGCCCAGCGACGGTGATGTCCGACTCGGCCCTCACAATGTCGTGCCGGGATATTTCGCGCAGAATCAGTCGGAAGCCCTGCGACTCGATCTCACCGTTCAAGAGACCATCCAACACGCCGCGCCGGATTTGAAATACGAAGACATCCGGGCGTTACTGGGCAAATTCCTGTTCGGTGGTGAAACAGTGCAAAAGAAAGTCGAAGCCCTCAGCGGTGGCGAGAAGGCGCGGCTGGCGTTAGCCAAAATGCTGCTCGAACCCGTGAACTTGCTCATTCTGGACGAGCCGACCAATCACTTAGACATTCCGGCGAAAGAAACCCTAGAGTCCGCCCTCAAAAACTACGACGGCACGGTTCTGATTGCCTCGCACGATCGCTACTTCCTCTCCCAAGTCGCCAATCGCATCGTGGACATTCACAACGGCGAGCTGCGATCGTTTGCGGGTGGATACGATTACTATCTCGGCAAAATCGCTGAGGAAAAACGTCAGGCCGAACTCGCTGAACAACAGGCGAAAGCAGAGGCCAAACGAGCTGCGAAGCGCGAAAAAGCAAAGGCCAAAAAGGCAGAAAAGCAAGCCAAAAAAGCTTAGTCATGCCATCCGCGATCGCCTTTTCCCGCTCCCACTCTACGAGAGCGATCGCCTCCTGCTGAATGACGTTCATTCCTCAGCCACCGGTTCGATGCGGATGAGTTTCCCTCGTGCTCGGTCGGTCAACACGTACAGCAACCCATCCGGGCCTTGGCGAACATCTCGCACCCGCTGACCGATCGCGATCGCCTCCTCGCTCGTGACGCGACCCGATGCGTCTACTTCAAGGCGGTGCAGGTCTTGAGACACTAACCCTCCCGCAAGCAGGTTACCTTGCCATTCTGGAAAGCGATCGCCCGTGTAGAAAGCGAGGCCAGAGGGGGCGATCGCGGGTGTCCGAACGACATCAGGATCGACCATGCCGGGGAGCGACGTGTGGGGTGAAATCAGACCGCCAGACTCTTCCCGGCCGTGGGTAACAACCGGCCAACCGTAGTTTTCTCCACCGACAATCCGATTGATCTCATCGCCACCGCGAGCGCCGTGCTCGCTCGCCCACACGCGATTCGTCGTCGGGTCGAACGCGAGT
>JBCBTL010000743.1:0-1931 GCA_039818705.1 Cyanobacteria bacterium J06639_1 | reverse complement strand
AGACCTACAGCAGGTAGTAGAGCAAACTGGGGTGAATCGTCCGCTGTCCGTGACGGTGGAGCGGAACGGGCAAACGCGCACGTTCTCAATTCGAACCGGAGATCTCGCAGACGCGGCCTCGTAGTTCCCCCTTCAACGAGGAACCCTCCCATATTTTCTCTCAAGCCATCGGCGAACCCTGCTCCTATAATCGTTGAGGTGAGCGCGGATGGGGCTTGACAGGCGTGACTAAGTTCATCTTTGTAACCGGCGGCGTGGTATCCAGCATCGGGAAAGGCATCGTCGCCGCCAGCTTGGGGCGATTGCTCAAATCGCGCGACTATTCCGTGTCGATTTTGAAGCTCGATCCGTACATCAACGTCGATCCGGGCACGATGAATCCCTATCAGCACGGCGAAGTGTTCGTGACCGACGACGGCGCAGAAACCGACCTGGATTTGGGTCACTACGAGCGCTTCACGGACACCAACATGTCCAAGCTCAATAACGTCACTACGGGCAGCATTTATCAGTCCGTTATCAATAAAGAACGGCGCGGTGACTACCAGGGGGGCACAGTTCAGGTTATCCCTCACATCACCAACGAAATTAAAGAGCGCATTTATCGCGTCGCAAACAACACGCATCCTGATGTCGTGATTGTGGAAGTGGGCGGCACGGTGGGAGATATCGAATCGCTGCCGTTTTTGGAGGCGATTCGGCAATTTCGCAAAGATGCGGGGCGCGATCGCGTGCTTTACCTCCACGTCACCCTCGTCCCCATGATTGCAGCAGCGGGAGAACTCAAAACCAAACCCACGCAGCACTCGGTAAAAGAACTGCGATCGCTGGGCATTCAGCCAGATGTTTTGGTATGTCGGTGCGATCGCCACATCCCCGAAGAACTCAAACTCAAAATCGCTGAATTTTGCGATGTACCGGCCAAAGCGGTCATCACCGCCGCTGACGCACCCAGCATTTATGACGTTCCTCTAGTTTTGGAGCGAGAAGGACTCGCCCACCAAGTCCTGCGCTTTTTGGGCATGGACGATCGCACCCCCGATTTGCACAACTGGGAAATGTTGGTTGAGCGGCTGCACCGCCCCGAACGCACGGTAGATATCGCGATCGTCGGTAAGTACGTGCGGCTCTCAGATGCTTATATCTCCGTGGCCGAAGCCCTCCGGCACGCCGCCCTATCTCACGCGAGCGAAGTAAACCTGCACTGGATTTCGGCTGAAGACGTGGCTGAGCGAGGAGCGAAAGCCTATCTCGACAAGATGGACGCGATGGTCGTGCCCGGAGGATTTGGAACGCGAGGCATTGAAGGAAAAGTCGATGCCATCCGTTACGCTCGCGAGACCCAACTCCCGTTCTTGGGGCTGTGCTTGGGCATGCAATGTGCGGTCATCGAAGGCGCTCGCCACGTCGCTCATCTCGATCGCGCCAACAGCTCCGAATTCGACTCCGAAACCCCGAATGCCGTGATCAGCCTCCTGCCCGAACAAGAAGACGTGCAGGATTTGGGCGGCACGATGCGCTTGGGGCTTTACCCATGCCGACTAGTTGAGGGCACTCTGGCGGCGCAACTGTACGACGACAGCGTGATCTACGAACGTCACCGTCATCGTTACGAATTCAACAACAGTTTCCGCACAGTGCTCATTGAAAGCGGCTACAGCGTCAGCGGCACGTCTCTCGACAATCGCCTGGTAGAGATTATCGAACTGAAAAACCATCCGTACTTCATCGCCACGCAGTTTCACCCCGAATTTCGCTCCCGCCCCAGCCAACCCCACCCCCTTTTCCGGGGATTGTTAGCCGCAGCACTCAAACATCAAGAAAGTTCCGTGAAAACTCCCGTAGAAATGACCTCCTAATCCGAACCCAGTCGATGTGAAGGCGATCGCCTCCCGCCACCACTCGATTTCTGCACGACTTGCCGGAAATGC
>JBCBTL010000742.1:0-1932 GCA_039818705.1 Cyanobacteria bacterium J06639_1 | reverse complement strand
ATCTCCAGCAAGCGGCGAGTGCGATCGCGCTGGGAAATATTGCCCCTAGTGTGACCTAGGTAATCACGGTCGGCTTATCTCGTTGGGTAAATTTCCGAATTCCCGCCAATTCGTCCGCCAAAGTAATCAACGAAGCCAAAGCTTGCTGCGGATCGAGGTGGTGTTTGCTGGGGTCGGCCTCGAAACTTTCGAGGTACACCCGCAGCGTGGCGCCTTTCGTGCCCGTTCCGGAGAGGCGAAAGACAATCCGCGAGCCGTCTTCAAACCCGACGCGCACCCCCTGATTTTCGCTAACGCTGCCGTCGATGGGGTCGGTATAGCTGAAGTTATCGGCAAATTTGACTGTATACGGCCCCCACTCTTTGCCCGGTAGGGATGCAAGCGATGTCTGGAGTTCTGACATGAGGGCTTTGGCGCGATCGCTGTCTACCGCTTCGTAGTCGTGTCGCGAGTAATAGTTGCGCCCGTAGGTTTGCCAGTGTTCTTTAACGATGTCTTCCACAGACTGCTGTTTGACCGCCACGACGTTGAGCCAGAACAACACTGCCCAAAGCCCGTCTTTTTCGCGGACGTGATTGGATCCCGTACCGAAACTCTCTTCGCCGCAGAGGGTGGCTTTGTCGGCATCGAGCAAATTGCCGAAGAATTTCCAGCCCGTAGGCGTTTCGTAGCAGTCGATGCCGAGCTTTTCGGCTACGCGATCGGTGGCTTGACTGGTGGGCATCGATCGCGCAATCCCGGCGAGTCCGTTTCTGTAGCCAGGGACGAGGGTGGCGTTAGCAGCAAGTACGGCAAGACTATCGCTGGGATTGACGAAGAAGTTATTGCCCAAAATCATGTTGCGATCGCCATCCCCATCCGAGTCCGCTCCGAAGTCGGGAGCATTCTCGCCAAACATGATTTCAACTAAGTCGTGAGCGTAGACCAAGTTGGGGTCGGGGTGACCGCCGCCGAAGTCTTCGAGAGGCTTGCCGTTTTGCACCGTGCCAGCCGGAGCGCCCAGTCTGCGCTCGAAAATCTCGGTAGCATACGGCCCCGTAACGGCGTGCATGGCATCGAAGCTGATGCGGACGTTGCCCGAGGCGAGATACTGGCGCATCGCATCGAAGTCGAATAACGATTCCAGCAGCTCGGCGTAGTCGGCCACGGAGTCGATGACGCGCACGGTCATGCTGCCTAACTGAGACTCTCCCAGCGTGTCGATATCCACGTCCGGCGCGTCGAGAATTTTGTAACTGTCGATGACTTTGCTGCGATCGTAGATGGCAGACGTGACTTTCTCCGGTGCGGGGCCACCGTTGGGGGTGTTGAACTTCACCCCGAAATCTCCTTCGGGGCCGCCGGGGTTGTGGCTGGCTGAGAGGATGATGCCGCCGAGGGTTTGATATTTGCGAATGATGCAGGAGGTGGCCGGAGTGGAGAGAATGCCTCTCTGACCCACTAGCGTCGTGCCAATGCCATTTGCCGCCGCCATTTTCAGGATGGTTTGGATGGCGTTGCGATTGTAATAGCGCCCGTCACCCCCTAAAACCAGGGTTTTGCCTTGAGTGTCGTCGAGGGAGTCGAAAATCGACTGAACGAAATTTTCCAGATAGTGAGGAACCTGAAAGCAAGGAACGGACTTGCGCAGCCCAGAAGTCCCGGGCTTTTGGTCGTCAAAGGGCTGAGTGGAAACAGAGGCGATGGCTGCGGTCATAACGCGCTGGGGGAGTCACGGTCGTGCGAGTTGATTGCAGCGTACCAGCTTGTCTGCCCCTCCTTGCCATCGGGTGCGCTGGATTACGCGATCGCCTGATGCGGAGAAGTCAAGAGAAGGCAGTCGCGTGGGGCAAGTATTCTTAAAAAGTCGATAGTCATCACTTAAGCCATGCTTAACGGCTTGGTGGTAGCTTCGAGATTCCTCGAATCAAAGCTATGACTGAAACTGCAACG
>JBCBTL010000741.1:0-1934 GCA_039818705.1 Cyanobacteria bacterium J06639_1 | reverse complement strand
CCGTGAAACAGTTCAGGTATGGCTTGTTCGTCGTCGCGCTAGCCGCTGTTGGAGCCGGAGCTGGAGCCGCAGCCCGCGCCAACCCCGACTTGGCTACGCTAATTGCCTCTATCCCTAGCGAACTCCCCGCCTCTATTCCGGCTCCAACAGCGGCTAGCGCGACGACGAACAAGCCATACCTGAACTGTTTCACGGGTAACGCTCCTGTCCGCCCGTCCGCAGTGCGAACTGGCGATCGAATGGGTGGGAGTGCGAGGCCGAACCGCTGGCGTACTGCCGCAGCAACCTCGATCTGCTCTTATCCTACTGACCCTACAGCCGGAGGCAAGGGCAGTTCATGACAGAAAGACTTCCCGGACGCGCATCGGGGTGAGGTCGGTTACCTGGCGCACGACGATATCGGCACCGCGATCGCTCAACAACGCCCGAAACTCCGCTTCTCGCTCTGGTGCAGACCACAAATGGGGCGGGATGATGCCTACCGCTTTCCACTGGCGATCGCGATCGCGCTGTCGGGCTTGTCTCAGCGTTTCCATATCCCCCGTGGTGTCGCCGCTGTAAACCACAGCATCGAAGGTCGTCTGATAGAGCGCTTCGAGTTGGGCGAGTACCGAGAGTAAGCCAGTGGGGTCGGGCTTCTCGGGGCCATCTTCCATGGCATGAACGATGGGGCGATCGAGGCGCAACCGCCGTTCCAATACGAAAGACACCGATCCACGCGTGGCACCGCTGAAAAAGCCCCAGGCGATTCCAGCATGGGTTAAATCGGCAAAATAGTCGGGGCGGACGAGCAACGGCTCGTTATTGATGTAGCCATCCCACTGCTCGGGCAAATCTCCATTTCCGCGATAGCGACTTTGGAAAAAAGCCACGATCGCTTCAAACTCCAGCTTCAGGGCAGCGCGATCGCCCCCGTTCTTTTCCCAAGCGCGACAGATGAGTTCCTGCGAGCCTTCCCAATCGTTGTTCCAAATGCCTTCGGCTTTCAGCGCGTCAATATCGGCCTGACTCGGTCGCCAGGATTCATCCAGCAACTCTGTCGTGAAGTGTTCCACCGTATCGGCTAACGCTTTGCGATACGACTGACTGACATCGCGAATGACTCCGTCGATATCGAAAATGGCCGCAATCCGAACCACGATATTTCCTGCCGCACACTCGCCCCAACTTCAATAACTTATAGCGATTTTGGCAACCGCCAGCGATTCCGTTGCGTCAGAAGCCCAATTGCTCGAAACAAAGCGCTAGAATATAGGGCGCACTACACCTGCTCGGGAGAAGGCTGTTGACGGAGTTTGCACTTAAAGCCCTGTGGTTGGACGAAAACTTGGCGATCGCTGTCGATCAAGTGGTGGGGGCAAGTCGCAGCCCGCTAACACATTACTTTTTCTGGCCGCGCGACGACGCGTGGGAACAGCTTAAGGCCGAACTTGAAGGCAAGAGCTGGATTTCCGAAGTCCAGCGCGTCGAGCTGCTCAATCAGGCCACTGAGGTGATTAACTACTGGCAAGAGGGCGGTCGTAGAATGCCTACGGCCAAAGCTCAGGAACAGTTCCCCAACGTTGTGATTGCCGGGAACTCCTAGGGATTCGTCAGACAGGTCTCGTCCTCTCTGATACCCGAATCTTTGTCGCCCAGTAGCCTCGCTCTACTGGGCTGTTTTTGCGTCTGAGGATTGGCAATGTCTACGCCTCCCATTCAGTGGTATCCCGGTCACATTGCCAAAGCGCGCAAGGCGTTGCAGCAGCAGCTCCAGCGCGTCGATGCGGTTTTGGAAGTGATCGACGCGCGCATTCCGCTCGCGAGTCGCCACCCCGATTTAGACGAGTGGATTCAAGACAAACCGCGCCTGACCGTTCTCAACCGCTGCGATCGCGTTACCCCCGATCGCCTCAAGGCTTGGCAGCAGTGGTTTCGCCAGCAGGGCATCGACA
>JBCBTL010000740.1:0-1934 GCA_039818705.1 Cyanobacteria bacterium J06639_1 | reverse complement strand
GTTCCTTCGTTGTCAACGGCATGATGTGGAGCCTGTCATTCCGAACGGCGATTGCGAGGGTTTCCGCGCGATCGCAAAGTTCCGTGACATTAGCACTCGCCGACTCCGAGTGCTAACTTTAGCGCACCTCAACTGAAGAATTCAACGCAATCCGAGGTCGGTTAACCCCCCAAAAAGAGCGGAGTTCCTCACGAGAGGAACTCCTAATCACTCACTGCACCCGTTACGAGCAGAGAAATGTCTTAAGCGTCGTAAGCGCGCTTGGTGGTGAACTTGTAGCTGGGAGGCTCGGGGTTACTGCCGATATTGCGATCGACTTTACCGATTTGCTCGCGGCCTTCGTTGGCCTTTTCGGGGTAAACGCCATCGTTGGGGTGAACCAACACGGGATCTTCGCCGGGCAGGACGCGGAACACCTTGTAGTCCTTCACTTTGAAGTTCGAGCGCAGGCTAGCGCCCAACGCGAGGCACGTTTCTTTGCGAGGTAGATAGAGCATGTTTTTGCCCTCTACCATCGTGGCCGCTCCGCTGGTGGGCATTTCGAACACCTTGCCCGCTTTGCCCGTCCACGTAATCAAATACTTTTCTTCCCGCTCAGCAGCCCGCAATAAGCCGCCGGTACTACCGCCGAACAGCGGCGTTCTGCCACCGTCAGTAGGATCGCTCGATGTCGCTTCCAAAGTTGCTTCTTCGGACATGTTTCACCTTCTCCTAAGCTTGCGAGAATCTTACCACCGGCTCAATCGCAGGCTGGGAGGGGCGCTGAGAACTTAATTTTTCGTTGCAGATTCGTTGCAGATGTTAGGAGCCACCTACCTGAAGCTGCGTTAGTGAGCCGAGCCGTTACCGTGATATTTATCAGTGTCGTAAAACCCGTTGCGGGTACCGAAATACAGCGCCGACAACGAAAACACGACAGTCAGGACGGCCAACACGATTTTGAAAGTCATGAGTTCATCTCCTCAGATTGCGATCGCGCGAACTATGGTGAAAACCGAGTTCTCGCAAGTCATTGATGTCTCATTCTGACCCAGCATTTCAATCGCCCTGCTCGTCTCCCAGAAAGACTAAAGATCTCGCCGAAGCAGACTGGTTCGCCCGCCCGTCCCCCGAAGTCGCGCCCGAGTTACTCGGCTGCACGCTCGTCCGGCAATTCGCCGATGGCTCCCGCTACCGCTGCGAGATTACCGAAGTCGAAGCCTACGCCCCCGGCGATCCGGCCTGTCACGCCTACAAACGCCAAACCGATCGCAATCGCGTCATGTTCGGCGCGGCAGGACATATCTACGTCTACTTGATCTACGGCATCTACCACTGCCTCAACGTAGTGACCGATGCCGAAGAGGTGGGGAGTGCCGTTCTGATACGGGCGCTGACATTGGACGAACTCCCGCCCTGGATTTCAGACAAGAAGAGGCGGAAACCCGATCGCGTTGCGGCTGGCCCCGGATTGCTTTGCATGGCGCTTCAGCTCGATCGCTCTCACAACGGCATGGCGTTAAGTCCGAAAGAAGGAGAGGCGTTGTGGATTGAAAAAAGCGATCGCCCTATCCCCCACTCAGACATTGTCCAAACCACTCGTATCGGCATTACACAGGGGGCGGACATTCCCTGGCGCTGGTATCTGCGCGACAGTCCCTCTGTCTCGAAGCCTTGAGGGAAGTGACTTCTCTCGACGCTCATCCTACGGATAGAGCGCGGGCTTCTTGAGTCGCCTCAAGAGCTTTCTGCTTCACAGCCAGTTGGCTAGATATGGTTTCCCATACCCCCGCTACCTCGGCTCCACAGACCATTTCTACACCCGATAGACCCCGGGCATTTATCACTTGAGCAGCAGCTACATCTCTCGGCTTGGTTGAGCCGCATTCATCACACTCGTGAACCCGCACGCTCAAATCCTTCCTCACCCTGGCTCCGCAGTCCTGACTGCGGAG
>JBCBTL010000739.1:0-1941 GCA_039818705.1 Cyanobacteria bacterium J06639_1 | reverse complement strand
GACGCACTTCCACCTAGGTGGAAGTGCGTCAGGTGATTGCCATCGGCAAGGGGGCGATCGCGGGTTGCTACGTCCAGTCGGGCAAGGTAACGCGCAACGCGCTGGCACGGGTGCGCCGAGGTGGCGATGTAGTTTACGAAGGTCGGATCGACTCTCTCAAGCGGTTCAAGGACGACGTGAAGGAAGTCGCGTCTGGCTTCGAGTGCGGCATCAACATCGACAAGTTCCACAGCTGGCAGGAAGGAGACATCCTGGAAGTCTTCCAAATGGTCAGCAAGCGCCGCACGTTGGCTGCCTAGGTCAGCAGATTCGGGGTAGTCTCGAAGCAACTTCGATTGGGAGCAACCGATGCACCTGCCGTCCTTTCTTTGGCTGTGGCGCATTGCGGCGTGGGCGATGGGCTTCACCGTTCTCGCCTTCGTTATTCAGAGCGTCTTAGGGTGGCAGATGCGATCGCGCCGACTCTCGCCTGCCTTCGCGCCGTGGAAAAAGCAGCGATCGCTGCACGTGTTTTGTGGCTGGGTGATGGTGGCGCTGGTGGGCTTGCTGCTGGCGATCGGGATTGTCGGGACGCTGGGGCATTTCGGCAGTTTAGGTCACTCCTGGCACTTACCGGCGGGCTTGAGCGTGACTGCGCTGGTCGCAGGTTCGGCTTGGTCGGCTCACCAGATTCACCCGCTGCGTCCGTGGGCGAGGCCGTTGCATTTAGGGTTGAACGCTACGTTACTGGTCGCGTTGGTGTGGGTGACAGCGACGGGATGGACGGTGGTTCAGAAATATTTACCTTAAGTCCGGCAAACTTCAGCTTCGCGTCAAAAGAACCTAAAGTCTCGTCCTCGGGATGGGGTGAGCGCAGTAAGCTCTTAGGACGCGACTGTGAGAGATGCATATGAGCCTGAACGTAGTCACTTTAGTTGGGCGCGCCGGACGCGATCCCGAACTGCGCTATTTCGAGTCGGGAAACGTGGTTTGCAACGTGTCGATGGCCGTAAACCGCCGCAGCAAGAGGGACGACCCGCCGAACTGGTTCGAGCTGGAAATTTGGGGACGCACGGCTGAAATTGCTGGGGAATACGTGCGCAAAGGTAGTTTGATCGGGATTACGGGGTCGCTGAAGTTCGATCGCTGGAAAGATCGTTCAACGGGAGACGATCGGCAAAAACCCGTGATTCGGGTCGATCGCCTCGATTTGCTGGGGTCGCGTCAAGATCGAGCGGCAGCAGATTCGTTCAATGAAGAATTTTAATGGCTGCGCTGACCGATGATGTCGCGACTGGTGATGCGGCGATCGCCTCGCTGCGTCAGCATTTCCCGGCTCTACAAAACAAAGCCTATTTCAACTTTGGCGGTCAGGGAGTCCTGCCCGACGTTGCCCGAAATGAGCTGCTAGCTGCCTACAGCCATCTGGAATCTTGCGGGCCGTTTTCGCGCGCGGCCAACGACTGGATTATCGATCGCATTCAGGCGGCTCGGAAGGCGATCGCCGCTCATCTCGGCACGCAGCCCGAGCGGGTGATGCTGACGGAAAGCACCACCCACGGTATGAACGTGCCGCTGTGGGGGCTGGACTGGCAGCCAGGCGATCGGGTACTACTTTCAGATGCCGAACACTACGGCGTTTGGAACATTGTCAAACAGCTCCAGGCGCGCTTCGGCATTGAGGCTGATATATGCGATCTGATGGAGGCGGACGACCCGGTTGCAACTCTCGAACGTCACCTAACCCCGCACACGCGAATGGTGTCAATTTGTCACATTTTGTGGAATTCTGGGCGGGTGATGCCGCTTGAAAACCTGGCTCGCTGCTGTCGCGATCGCGGGGTTTTGCTGCACAGCGATGCGGCTCAGTCAGCCGTGCGCCGCGTCTTGCCCTGACAACCAGGGTCACGGCGACATCTGCGATGAGCGGCAAGGCCACCAGCGGCGTGAGCCAGAAGACAC
>JBCBTL010000738.1:0-1943 GCA_039818705.1 Cyanobacteria bacterium J06639_1 | reverse complement strand
CGAACTGCAAGCATTAGCCATCACGCAACTGCGGATTATGGCACCGCTGGCCTATCTCTCGGGGGCGATCGGCATGGGCTTCGGCACACTCAACGCAGCCGAACACTACTTACTCCCCGCCCTTAGCCCCATTATTTCGAGCTTGGCTGTCATTGTGGCCGTATTTTTCTTTCGGGAAGACGGTGGTGCCAATGTGCTGGCTTGGGGAACGCTCGCTGGGGGGATCGTCCAGTGGCTCGCTCAAATTCCCCTGCAGGTGAAAATGGGGTTGGGCACCTTCCGCTGGCGCTGGGACTGGTCGCGCCCGGAAGTACGCACGGTGGTGGGAATTATGATTCCGGCGGTGCTGTCGTCGGGGGCAGTGTATATCAATGTCAACACCGATTTGATTTTTGCGTCCTATATTCCAGGCGATCGCACGATTGGCAACCTCACCTATGCCCAATTGCTTTACCTAACCCCGCTGGGCATTTTGTCGAACGTAATTTTGGTACCGCTGATGCCTTTATATTCTCGATTGGCCATTCCCACCAACTGGCCGGAGTTTCGAGTTCGGATTCGCCAAGGCTTGATCGTCGCGACCATTTGTCTTTTGCCAGCGTCTATGTTGCTGGGCGTTCTCGCGCGTCCAATGGTGCAGGTCGTATACGAACGAGGCAAGTTTACTGCCGACATCACTACAGAAGTGGCCGCATTGCTGGCCGCCTACGCTGTCGGCATGGTGTTCTATCTCTGTCGCGATATTTTGGTGCGAATTTTCTACGCTCTCGAAGACAGCCGCACGCCATTTCTGATCAGCCTGGGCGCAATCTTTTTTAACGCTCTATTCGATTACATCGGCATTCAACTGGTCGGTGCGGCGGGCCTGCCCCTTTCGACTGCTGGAGTCAATATCGTTGCTGCGTTCGTGATGGGCGCGGTTCTCCAAAACAAGCTGGGCGGGCTGGCCTGGAATGCCGTGCTGTGGGATGCGGGGCGCATGTTTGGGGTCACGGCGATCGCGGGCTTTCTAACGCACTTCATTTGGATAGGCAGCGCGAGTTTGCTGAGCTCCCCCGACCCGCTTTCTATCGTGGTGCGGGCAAGCGTGGCGGGCGCGATCGGGCTACTCGTCTTTGCCGGTGGGACGCTTGTGCTGGGGATCTCAGAAGTGGAGCAGCTCCGCCGTCGCGGTCGTCGCATGTTTGATTCCTGAATTCGATTCCTGAATTCGATTTCTGAAACCGCGCGATCGCCGATAAATCTTCTTAGAACGTCACCTTTGCCCGCACCATCCTATCGACTTGTCGCGTGTTGTAACGGCACAGACATATTCTCAACCGGGTATCCCTCGGGGCTTGTATGGTAAGAATGTGAAGAAAGTCTTAAGGATTCCGGTCATGACTCCGCTGACCATTCATCACTTTTGGCAATTCATCGATCGAATCAATCGGCGGGGGTGGGCTGCAAAGCAGGATACTGAGCTGGTGCCGCTGCTGATCGATGCGTGTCGTCAGGAGCCACCGCTCGACAGCGTGGAAGTCGCGACGCTCAACACTTACATTAACAATCGACTGCCTCTGATTCGCGACGTGATGACCTCCGGTTGACCGCTCTGGTTGCCCTCTCGGGCTGACCTCCGCGAGTCGAGCTTGTCTGGTATGGCGCAAGACCGCAATGGCTGCGACCACAAGCAGCAACCAACACTACCCTCCCGCCAAGTCCGTTCCCGCGAGAATCGCGCTTTGATAGAGATATAAGGCCGCAGAGGACATACCCCCTCCAGGCTGCCCGCCCTATCACGCCTCGCTACGAGGACACGTTTGAGGAGATGGTTATGAATCGCTCAATTGCTCCGTTCGCTGCACTCGTCGTTCTCGCGGTAGCAGAAGCCGGTGTGCCTCTTGCTGCGGCAGCCAATCCTTACGAGTGGTACCCCACCACTGCCTTGGCTCAAGCCAATT
>JBCBTL010000737.1:0-1946 GCA_039818705.1 Cyanobacteria bacterium J06639_1 | reverse complement strand
CAGGTAGGGATTGCTGGTGGCATCGGGGCAGCGGAACTCTAGGCGCTTCGCCTTGGGGTTCGATCCAGACAGCGGAATGCGCACCGAAGCCGAACGGTTACCCGAAGAGTAAGCCAAGTTCACGGGAGCCTCGAACCCAGGCACCAAGCGCTTGTAAGAGTTGGTGGTGGGGTTGGTGAAGGCCAGCAGTGCCGGGGCGTGCTTGAGGATGCCGCCGATGTAGTGCAGCGCCATCTGGCTCAGGTCGGCGTAGCCGTCGCCGAAGAACAGAGGATTACCGTCTGTCCAGAGGGACTGGTGGGTGTGCATGCCGGTGCCGTTGTCGTTGAACAAGGGCTTGGGCATGAAGGTGACGGTTTTGCCGTGCTTGCGCGCCACGTTTTTGATGACGTACTTGTAAATCATCAAATTATCGGCGGCTTCGATCAGCTCGCCAAACTTGAAGCCCAGCTCCGCTTGACCGCCAGTTGCCACTTCGTGGTGGTGCTTTTCGATCGGCACGCCCAGCTTGCCCATGGTTAGGAGCATTTCGGTGCGCAGATCTTGATAGGTGTCGGTGGGGGGAACGGGGAAATAGCCTTCTTTGTAGCGAGGCTTGTAGCCCATGTTGCCGCCCGCTTCTTCGCGACCGGAGTTCCAGCGACCTTCGATCGAATCGACGAAGTGATAGGCGCTGTTTTGGGTTTGGTCGAAGCGCACGTCGTCGAAGATGAAGAATTCAGCTTCGGGACCGAAGTAGGCGGTATCGGCGATGCCCGTGCCTTTCATGTAGTCGATTGCTTTGGCCGCGATGCTGCGGGGGCAGCGGCTGTAGGGTTCGCCCGTGCGCGGCTCGCTGATGCTGCACGTCATGCTGAGGGTGGGCGACTCGGTGAAAGGGTCGAGCCAAGCGGAGCTGGGGTCAGGCACCATCAACATGTCGGATTCGTTGATAGCTTTCCAGCCGCGAATACTGGAGCCGTCGAAGGGGAGACCTTCCGAAATCGTTTCTTCGTCAATTTGGCTGATGTGAAACGAGCAGTGCTGCCACGTTCCGGGCAGGTCGATAAACTTAAGGTCAACAATCTCGACCCCGTTCTCGCTAATCATGCTGAGGACTTCTTGGGGGGTAGATGGCATTCGCGTCTCCTTCGACGTTTCCGTTCCTAAACTCGAACCTGTGATGGCTGACTCTACCCCATCAATCGCGATCCTATCGATCGCAATGACAGTGTGGCGAGTCGCTAGCTACAGGCGTAGCCTCATTTTTGGCTCACATCATCCTATGGATGCATAAAATCGCATTTTGTAACTCTCGATACAAAATGAAGAGCGATCGCAAACTCTAAAGACTTAGTTCCAGTCTGTTAGAGTCGCTCTATGACTGCATCTGAACCTGTTGGCGAGTCTCAACCCGAGCCGTTAGCGATCGCGTCTGGCCGCCCCCACACAGTGACCTACAGTGCGGCCTACACAGTAGTGCCGACGTATGAGTGCTTTAATCGCTGCACGTACTGCAATTTTCGGGAAGAGCCTGGGAGTGAATGGCTGTCGTTAGATGCGGCTCGCGAGCAGCTGGAGCCGCTGCGCGATCGCGGCATCTGCGAAATTCTCATCCTCAGCGGTGAAGTTCACCCTAAAAGTCCCAGGCGCGAAGCCCTGATCGATCGCATCGTCCAGTTATGCGAACTGGCGGTCGCTCTCGGATTTTTGCCCCACACGAACGCAGGGCCGGTGTCCGAGATGGAAATGCTCCGCCTCAAATCTGTCAACGTGTCGATGGGGTTGATGCTGGAGCAGATGAGCGATCGCCTTCTAGACACGGTGCATCGCCACGCCCCCAGCAAAGTGCCCGCCCTGCGGCTGGCGCAATTGGAGCAGGCGGGACGGCTCCAAATCCCGTTTACGACTGGCATTCTGATCGGGTTGGGGGAAACGGCGGACGAGCGGCGGGAGAGTTTGGAGGC
>JBCBTL010000736.1:0-1950 GCA_039818705.1 Cyanobacteria bacterium J06639_1 | reverse complement strand
CACGTCCGCACCTTCTTCAACTGCCATGCGCGCGGCTTCGGCCAAAAAGTGAGGGCGACAGTCGAAAAGCTGAATCCCGATCGGGGTTTCGTTGGGGTCTACCTCCATGATGCGAGGTAGCGCCGAGGCGTAGTGCAAGCCCGTCGCGTTCACCATTTCGGTGTACATGAGGCTGCGCGGGGCAAAGCGACGCACCAAACGGCGAAACACTTTGTCCGTTACGCCCGAGAGCGGCGACTGAAAGACGCGCGATCGCACTGAAAATTTGCCGATTTGCAACGGCTGCGCCAGATGCTCGCGCAACAAGGGCGACAGCTTGGGTGCTTCGCGTTCCACAGGCTCGATCTCCCGAGAGTACGAGTTAGCCTTCTTTGTTCACGAAGGGCAACATCGCCAACATGCGGGCGCGCTTGATAGCAACGGTCATATCGCGCTGCTGCTTTGCCGTCAGGTTGGTAATGCGACGGGGCAAGATTTTGCCGCGATCGGTAATGAAATCCTTGAGCAGGTCGATGTCTTTGTAATCAATGGGATCTCCCGGCTTAATGGGGGACATCCGCTTGCGATAAAAACCAGCCATGAGTGCCTTCTAGGGTGTGAATTACGGGTTGAGAGCGATCGAGATTACTTAATCTCTTTGTGAATCGTGTGGGTGTTGCAGTGGGGGCAGAACTTCTTCAGTTCCAGCCGTCCCGTGGTGTTACGACGGTTTTTCTTGGTCGTGTAGCGCGACACGCCGTTGGAGCGCTTGTTGGCATTGGTACGGCATTCCGTACATTCCAACGTGATGGTCAGGCGAACGCCTTTGTTCTTAGCCATAGGGGGGTACGGGGAAATTTTGGACGCGATCAAATATTATCGAGCTTATCCTTCACATTTTCAACCCATTCCCGCGCTTGTTTGCCCGCTTGCCGCCCCAGCGTGTTGACATTCTTCTGGACATCCCGACTGACGGAACCGGCGCGATCGCTGAAATCGCCAAGGTTTTCGCTGCCTCCAGTCTGGCGCATGAAGTCTTTCGCAGCCGCGCGCAAATCATCCACCACTTCACCCGCTTCGCCTTCGTCAAGCCACTCCTGGATCTTCTCGTCCAGTTTGTAGCCTTCGTCCGCATTGACTACTTTGGTGCGAGCAGCGCGATCGTGGAGACTCTGGCGCTTTTCCTTGTCGAATGCGGCGAATAAGGCATCAGCTCCCAGCGGCACCAGCAGTGCCTCGGTCAAAATCATCACGGACGAGACACTTTCCCGTGCCATTGACCGAATGATTGTCGGAGACTCGTCGGTTTCAGCATCGACAGTCTTGATATTCAGCAGCCATTTGCCGATGCTCTGACCGGAGGGACGCGATTGCAGGTAACCCCGATTGGCAAGCCACGCCCCGAAAAACGAGACGTAACCGACGGTGTTGACTGCTTCAGCACCCGCTCCGAACAGCGATGCTACCCCCTGAGTGAGATACGCGGCCCCTAAGCCCACGCCAAAATCTAGCGCGAACGCCCCAGCGCGACGTTTGAGGCTAGCAAGGGTCGCATCGGTGGCAGCCTCAGATGCGGTTTTGGTCTGAGTTTGCGATCGCGTGTCTGTGCGCGGGACGGCGGCGGCGGGCAAGGCATCGAATGTCTGCCGCTCGGCTACCTTTTCCTCAAACTCGCGAAAGTCGCGCCGTTCGGGTTGGGGAGTCCGCTGCGGGCGATAGGGAGGTCGAGAATTGGTCATGGTGCTACCTGCCGAGGCTTTCGCTGGCCGATGTTTTCATTACTTTATATGGTAGCTGCTCACTTCATCGGCGCTGGATCGAGAGGCGATCGCCTTTCCGTAACGCCGTTTTCGCGACGGGCTAAATCGCGCAAGTGACTGAGGAACAGGGCTTGGCGAGTGAGTTTTGAGGGGGTCAGCGTCGATGGCATGTACGTTTGCGTGTCTGGAGTCTATTGGAGATGACCCGCTT
>JBCBTL010000735.1:0-1956 GCA_039818705.1 Cyanobacteria bacterium J06639_1 | reverse complement strand
AGTCGCGGTTGCATATTCTTTTGCATTTCTGCTGACAACTACTAGCCAAGGTTTTTTCAAAGATGCAGACGCGAACTGGGCGATCGCTCTGCGATGGATTCGTGCGTCTAGCTAAATTTGTTGTCATTGAGAGGCTGAAATATTGGCTAAGTTATCCCCTATCGCACTGCCGAGATGCTGTGAAACGTGGTGTCAGCGATTTGACGACGTGTTGCGACGTCAAGCGCAGCAAAAAGCCTTCCGAAATTATATGACGGGGCTGTTGAGCGATCGCCATCGCGATCCGGTCGCGCAGTTAGTGACGAATCAGAGCGGCGGGAGCTACAGCGGTTTGCGCCATTATCTGCGCAGCGCTCCCTGGAATGCTGATGCCGTCAACGAACGCAGAATCGAATCGTTATACGCCTGTCGGCAAACCAAACCCCGGCGGGGTTTCACCCTCGTGGTGGATGATTCCAGTCATGCGGAGAGCGCGGCCGTTGCCGCAGGGGTGGAACGTCAGTTCGTTACGGTCAATGAAACTAAGGTGCGATACGTGATGCGGGCAACGCATCTTACTGATGGAGTGCGAAACATTCCTCTGGATTTACACGTGAGCGCCCATCCGTATCCCGAGCGGGATCTCATGGAAAGTCGGGCGCACTACGCCCGCCCCGATATCATCCTGCAACTGATCGATCGCAGTCTGGCGCGCAAATACCGTCCTGGCACCGTCTACATCAGCGGCGGCTACAGCTTAGATACCTTTCTTATTACTCAACTGCAAGTGCGCGAGTTGACCTACGTGGCTGCGCTACTCGGTTCGTCGCAAGTCGAATGCCAAATTCCAGGAATCCCAGAGCTGCAGCGGGGCTGCTTGCGCGACCTCCTGCATCAAATCCCTCCCATGTTGTGGATCCCCGCTCGCACACCCGAGCCTGATGCCCCACACGCCTCCACCGAGCGCTGGACGGCGACCTTACGAGTCAAACTCAGTCACGTCGAAGGATGGCACTGGCTCGTTATCTCGATCGATCGCCCTTCGCCCGGGCTGGCAACCAATATCGTCTATCTCGCCAGTAATGCGTCTACCCGCGCGTTCAGCCCAGCATCTACCTGGGCAATCTACTCGCAGCGCCAAATGATGGCGGAGTTTTATCGAGACGCGCGATCGCTTCTAAATTTAAGCGAATACTGCCTCGACTCGCCCCGCAGCCTAATGCGTCATTGGATGTTGCTGTACGCGGCCTACACCTTCATCACTTGGCACCAGCTCACGGGGAGCCTGCAGCGCCAGACCCAGCGTAAGATTTCGTCCTTCAGCGAAGCCGTAGACGCTTATCGAGCTATTTTGGCCGCAGTCAAACCTCCGACTCCCGTGGTTGCGAAGACGATCTCCCACCCATCAGCACTCGCCTCCGAGCAAGTCAGCTAGCCCCCTGACTGTTCTCCATCCAAACGGTCGAGCCACGCTTTCAAATCCGACCTCACCTGCTGTGAAATTTCCCACGGGAACAGATGAGCAGTTTGGGGATATTCAATCCAGGTGCTGTGGGGAATCGCGCGGGCGGTTTCTCGACTCGATTCGCAGGTGATGTAGCGATCGCACTCCGCCGCCATCACTAAGGCCGGACAGCGCACGTTGGGTAGCGCGGGCAAACGGTTGTAGCGCTGTTGAAGGGATTCACTCAAAGCTCGACGAGCGTACTTGGACGTTTGCACATAGGCGGGTACGGCAGCACGAGCCAAATAGTGGTATGTCTCGGGGTCGTGCCGTTGCACCAAATAGCGAAACAGCGATCGCTTGCCAAACGTGTCGATATTCCACTGCCAGCCCGGTACGACCCAATTCACCATGCCAGCAATGCCAGTCGCCACCTCTTCCCACATCGAAACGGGAGGGTGATTGCCGCGCGGACGAGCGGCGGTGGCCACGAGCACGAGACCGCCCACGCGTTCGGGATATTTCAACGCGAG
>JBCBTL010000734.1:0-1957 GCA_039818705.1 Cyanobacteria bacterium J06639_1 | reverse complement strand
GTTCTGACGAACGGCGGGCCGCTTGTCCCCGCAGCAAGCTGACGGGGTATGCGCGACCCTTTTTAAGATCAGTTCGACTGAATTTGGATGATGGCGACGAAATGTTACAAGGTCGCATTGATGTACTGGTTTTGCTAGATCGAATGTGGGTCGTGGTCTTGGAGTCGAAAAAGACAGCTTTATCCATTTGGACAGCCCTACCTCAAACGCTTGCGTATTTGATGGCTAATTCACAGCCCGAACTCCCCAGCTTTGGCATGGTTGCGAATGGAGATGAGATTCTTTTCGTGAAATTGTCGTGATTTTCGCAGGAATACGCTCTATCCCGTACCTTTTCACCGTTTAGCTCTATCTATGAGCTTTACGGTGCGCTACAGATTTTGAAGTGCCTCGGACAGGTCAGCCAAGCTAGTAGAGCTTAAAACACGATCTCAAGGCTCTAGCGGCAGCACTCGACCCGTCGTGCGGTTTTCGCGGCGGAAGGTGGTGCGGGCGACTCGTTGGATGTCGGCGGGGGTGACGGCAGCGATCGCGTCCACCGCTGCAAATAAGTTCTGCCAGTCTCCAGTTTTAACTTCGTATTCTGTCAGTAGTCTCGCCATGCCGCTGTTGGAGTCTAGCGATCGCAAGAGCGAAGCCCGAAGCTGATTTTTAACGCGATCGAGATCTTCGTCAGCGACCAGTTCGGTTTTGAAGCGATCGATTTCGATTCGCAGCGCCTCCGCCAGTTCGTCGTTGGTGTGGCCGGGAGCGGTAATGGCGTAGAAGGCCATCAGCGTCGGATATTTGTCGCCGGGAAAGCCGAAGAAGCCTTGGGCGCTGAGGGCAACTTTCTGGGTTTCGACTAGGGAGCTGTACAGGCGAGAGGTGCGACCGTTGCTGAGCAAACTGCTGAGTAATTCGTAAACCACGGCATCGGGGTCGCGGATGGACGGGCAGTGATAGCCCTCCAGATAAATCGGTTGCGACACCAGCGACAGGCTGACTTCCTGAGGCATTTGTTGGGGAGGTTCGATCGCCTCCAACGCCTCCGGTGCAGGTGCGGTGGCAAAGCGTCCGAAATAAATGCGTGCTAACCGCTGCACTTCATCGGGATCGACATCGCCGACGATCGCGATCGTTAAGTTATTGGGGACGTAGTAGGTGTTGAAGAAGTCGCGGACGTTTTGGCGGGTAAGGTTGCGGATGTCGCGATCGTAGCCAATCACGGGGCGGCGGTAGGGATGGACGGTGAAGGCTTTATCGAGAAAGGCTTCTACCAGTTGTCCCACGGGAGAATTATCGGTGCGCTGGCGACGTTCTTCTAGAATGACGGCTTTTTCGGTCTCGAACTCGCGAAATACGGGATCGAGGAAACGCTCGGACTCTAACGACATCCAAAGTTCCAGCTTGTTTGACGGGAAGCTGTAGGTGTATGTGGTTGCGTCGGCGGAGGTTGCGGCGTTGAGTCCTACACCGCCCGCTTGTTCGACGATTTGCCCCAGTTCGTTGGATTTGACGAGCTGCTTGGCTTGTTGGGTGGTGGTGGCGATCGCTTCTTCCAATCCGGCACTCTCAGAGTCTTCAGCAGCACGCAACTGGGCGTAAAGGCGATCGAGGCGATCGAGTAGTGGCTTTTCAGCTCGATAATTGCTCGTGCCGATGCGGCTCGTGCCTTTGAAGGCGAGGTGTTCGAGATAGTGAGCCACCCCCGTTTGGCCGTCTGGTTCGTTCGCGCCGCCCACGTTGGCGTAGGTGAGAAATGAGATGACGGGAGCTTGATGGCGTTCCAGCACGAGGAATTGAAGGCCGTTGACGAGCTGGAATTCCGTCACGTTTTCAATCACGCGATCGAGGTAGGGCTGAATGGACGGGGCTGTGGCCGCGATCGCCCCTTGCCCCAGCACGAGCCAACAGGTGAGGAACGCGATCGCCAGGACTCGCCCGAAGGTCGCGACGAGCCTAGCTGGGAAAACAT
>JBCBTL010000733.1:0-1959 GCA_039818705.1 Cyanobacteria bacterium J06639_1 | reverse complement strand
CTGGTCGAACGTTTTCCATCCGCAGCGGCGTTACAGGCGGCTACGCCTGAAGATATCGCTCAAATTTACGGACTGGGCTTGGAGGTGGGACAGGCGATCGCCACTTGGATGGAGCGCGTCGAACATCGGACGTTGTTAGCCGACCTCGAAGCACTCGGACTCACCCTCAGCCGTTCCCAAGACGCATCCCGCGATCGCAACGCCGCTGTCTTTGCGGGTCAAACCTTTGTCATTACCGGAACGCTGCCGCAGCGATCGCGATCCGAGATGAAAACCTGGATTGAAGCGCGGGGTGGCAAAGTTACGTCATCTCTGAGCAAGAAAACCAGCTATCTCCTGGTGGGCGCAGAAGCCGGGTCGAAACTCGCCAAAGCCGAACAGTTGGGGATACCCAAACTAGACGAACCTGCGATCGAGCACCTGGCTGAAGAACTCGCTCGTACCGCAGCAGACGCTTCCGGCAACGAGCCGACAACGATCGCGAGCCGACAATGATGTCGTGCTTCTCTGGAGTTGCTCTATCCGTGAGCGATTGCTGACTGCCCCCTACATCTAGAAGGCAAAATATCTGGGGCAAAGCATCTGGAAGGCAAAACCACTCGAACAGCCGGAGGCTCTCGCATTAACGGCGGTGATGCCAGCCAATTCGCAAACGAGATATCTCAGCAATCTTACGAGGTTTTATCCGTAGAAGACATCTTTAGAGATGATCTATTTGCTACAATCGAGACCGCGTGCGCCTGTTGGCTCCTCCCAGTCTTGCGGGCACAATAAAAGCCTGCGGGCACAATAAAAAATTGAGCCGCACCCATTTGCCCTCGACGCTGTCCTCGATACCTGAGCCATCCATGCTATTCGCAGCACGCTTGAGAGCAGCGGCACCAGGTACCAGGCAGCACCCTCACCTGTGGCTCGCGACCCCACGTAGAGAATGGGAGAGTTGTCCATTCGTTCGCAAGCACGCCCCATTCCCGAGTGTCGAGCGCAATGCCCCTTCGTCCCGAGCCTGCTGCCATGTCCGACCGTCAGACTTTTGAGGGAACCATGGGCGCGACAGACACCCGAGCGATCGCTGCGTTCTCCCAAGCTGCCGTAGGGATGGCCTACGTCGGAGCTGACGATCGCATTTTGGAGGCGAATGCTAAGTTTTGCGAACTCTCCGGGCGATCGCGGGCGCAAGTCCTCGCACTCACCCACTCCGACATTCTGTGTCCCGACGATATCGAGACCTATCGGCAAGTGCTCCAGCCTCTCTGGCAAGACCCGCAGCTCACCCACGCAGCAGAGTATCGATATAGCTGGCCCGATGGCTCGTCCATTTGGTGCCGAGTTAGCGCTAGCGTCGTCCTTGCCCCGAATGGCGAGTACGACTGTCTGGCGATCGTGGCGGAGGATATCAGCGACTACAAGCAGAATGAAGACATCCTGCGGGCCAACGAGTCGGCCTGGAAGCAGAGTCAGGAGCGCCTGAACAGCATTCTCAGCTCTCTTGACGATGTCGTTTGGTCGGTGACCCCTGACGGACGGCAACTGCTCTTTCTCAATTCCGCTGCCGCCGAGGTGTACGGACGCTCGATGTCCGCCTGTTTGGATATGCCTCGCTTTTGGCTCAACGCGGTTCATCCCGACGACCGCGATCGCGTGCAGGCCAGCTTCGAGAATTTATCGTCCAAGGGCAGCCACGACATCGAATACCGCATCATTCGTCCCGACGGCGAACTGCGCTGGATGCGAGAGCGATCGCGTCTGGTGCGCGACGAAGACGAGCTGCCCGCTCGGGTTGACAGCCTGGCGACCGACATTACGCTTCGCAAGCAACACGAAATCGAGTTGCAAAAGCTGAACGTGGAACTGGAGAGCCGCGTCGATCGCCGCACGGAAGAACTCAGCCGCAAAAATCGAGCCTTAGAGCAAGCCAAGCGCGTGGCGGAAGTGGCCAACCGCGCCAAAAGCGAATTT
>JBCBTL010000732.1:0-1960 GCA_039818705.1 Cyanobacteria bacterium J06639_1 | reverse complement strand
AATCACTCAGTGTTATCTTCTTCCAAAACTTGTGAAATTTTGACATCTCAGCTTTAAACATGAGTCATACCGATTTCAGTAGCATCAATTCTGACAGTGGTTAGGCTACTGCGTGAGAGATTTGATAAAGTTTCAAGCTTCACCATCACGGGGGCAAGAGCGATCGCGCTGACACGAGGCAAGAAACACGTCTGGTGAACCTCCGCTGAAAGTTCAGTGGACGAAACCAGAAGCGTCTTCCCTGAGATGTTCAACGAGCACTAGCCATCGGTAGTTCGTCCCATCGCGTCGTAAACCGGGACGATCGCCTTTCCCGCTTCATCCCCCAAGACCGGGCGATCCCCGCTGCTGTGTAGCCCACCGTTCCCTTACCGAAACGACAGTTGAGCGCGTCCATCACTTTCATGAGTTCGCGATCGCGTTCCCGATCCCTCGGCGGTGCGAACAAGTCCCCCTGCTCGATCGCTTCCGGGATTAGCCCCATCGCGATCGCCCCTGCCTTCTTGTACCGATACCCCGACTGGTAAATCGCCTCAATGCCCCGCGCCGCGTAGTGCAGCAGCTCGGGCGTGGTGTTGGTGGCCGTTGGCAGCGACAGCGTGACGGCGTTGGAATAGGGATTTTTGTCGTAAACGCTGGTGCGGGCGAAGATTTGCAGCAGTGTTGCGGCTTGGCGTTGTTGCCGCAGTTTCTCGGCCACTCGCGAGGTGTAGAGGGCGATCGCTTCGGTGAGTTCTTCGAGCGAGGTCACGGCGCGCCCGAAGGAGCGGGAGACGCAGGTTTCTTTCTTGGCGGGCGGGCACAGCTCCAGCGGCAGGCAGGACGTACCGCGCAGTTCCAGTTGCAGTCGCGCTCCGACCACGCCCATCTTTTGTCGAATCAGTCCGTCGTTAGCATCGCGTAGGTGGAGGGCGGAGGTGATGCCGCGATCGCGCAGCCACGCGGCGTATCTCCTGCCGATGCCCCACACGTCAGCCACGTCTGTCTCGGCCAAGATGTCATCGGCATCGGGACTGGCGGCGAGGTTGAAGACTCCCTGCCATTGCGGGCAACGTTTGGCGACGCGGGTGGCGATTTTGGTCAGCACTTTGGTACGAGCCAGCCCCAGCGAGACGGGAATGCCCGTCCACTGCAACACGGTCTCGCGCAGGGTCAGCAAGCGCTCGACTACATCGCGGTCGCTCAGGCCGGACAGGTCGAGAAAGGCTTCGTCAATCGAGTAGATTTCAACCTCGGGCACGAATTGAGCCAATGCGCTCATCACCCGATGCGACATATCGCCATAGAGGGCGTAGTTACTGGAGAAGACCTGGATGTCGTGGTGTTCGACCAGGTGTTTGACTTTGAACAGTGGCGCACCCATCGGGATGCCGAGGGCTTTAACTTCGGGCGATCGCGCGACTACGCACCCGTCATTGTTACTCAGTACGACGACGGGGCGATCGCGCAGCTTCGGATTGAAGGCTCGTTCGCAGCTCACGTAGAACTGGTCGCAGTCGGCCAGGGCAAGCATCACAGCGGGTGAATCACATTCGTCACCACGCCCCACACCTCGAAATCGGTCAGCTCCCCGATCTCCATCACTGGATAGTTGGGATTCTCGGGGGCGAGCAGAAGGCGATCGCGTTCCAGCCGCAAGCGTTTGACCGTCAGTTCGCCGTCAACGATCGCGATGACCACTTTACCGTCGCGAGGTTCGACGGAGCGATCGACTACCAGTAAATCGCCGGGGTGGATGCCCGCATTCAGCATCGATTCGCCGACGACGCGCACGAAGAAGGTGGCGACGGGGTTCTTAATCAGGTGTTTGTCGAGGCTGAGCTTGCCTTCTACGTAGTCCTCAGCGGGCGAGGGAAATCCCGCCTCGACCGGAAAGACCATCAGCGGCAGCGAGTAGCGAATAGAGCGATTGGGGCGATAAACCTCAGCAACCGTTGTAGCGCTGGTTCTGGGGGGCATG
>JBCBTL010000731.1:0-1962 GCA_039818705.1 Cyanobacteria bacterium J06639_1 | reverse complement strand
CCGGCGAAAAACCTGCGGTAGTGGCGGCGATCGCTAAATATCAGTTCACCGAACTCTCCCGCCAGATCGTCAACGACGGCATGGACATCGCGGGCGGTTCCGGCATCTGTCGCGGCCCCCGCAACCTCCTCGCCAACATCTATACGGCCACCCCCATCCCCATCACCGTGGAAGGAGCTAACATCCTCACCCGCAGCCTGATGATCTTCGGACAAGGGGCAATTCGCTGCCATCCCTATGTCTACGACGAAATTACCGCCCTTTCTCGCGATGACTTGGCCGCATTCGATCGCGCTCTATGGAAACACCTGGGAGCGATCGCCCGCAACACTATCCGCGCCGCACTCCTCCACCTCACGCGGGGCCGCCTCGCCCGTTCCCCCGTCAGCGGCTCGACAGCGAAGTATTACCGCAAGCTCGCCTGGGCATCTGCCAGCTTCGCCCTCCTCAGCGATATCGCCATGCTGAGTTTCGGGGGTAGCCTCAAACGCAAAGAAAAGCTCTCTGGTCGCTTCGCCGACATTCTCTCTTGGATGTATTTAGGAGCCGCCACCCTCCGACGCTACGAAGCCGAAGGCCGTCCGTCCGAGGATTTAATCTACGTTGACTGGGCGATGCGGCACGCCTTTGCCCAGATTCAAGCCGGATTTATCGGACTATTCGCCAACATGCAGATTCCCATCCTCGGCTCGATCCTGCGCGCGCCCATCACTTGGGCGTGGCAGCTCAGTCCCATCGGCACGCCTCCATCCGATCGCCTCGGCAGTCTCGTCGCTCGCAGTTTGCAAACTCCTGGCGCACAGCGCGATCGCCTCACCGCTCATATCCATATCCCCACGGATGCCATCGAAGCTTTGGGTCGCCTCGAACAAACTCTGAACGCTGCGATCGCCGCCGAACCCGCTATGAAAACTATCAAAGCGGCTCTTCGTCGCGGAGACTTGCCTTCTAGCAAACCGGAATCGTGGGCGACGCTGGCGCTCGAACTCGGCGCGATCGATCGCGAAGAAGCCGAGCTAGTCGGAGAGGCGATCGCCTTACGCAACGAAGCCGCCCAAGTGGACTCTTTCCCCGTCGAAAACTGGTTTTCGTCGTCTCGAAGAACTGAATCTGAAGGGGCAATCGTGCCCACCTCTCATCATCACTAACGAACCGTGGCGTACCACTCTGCCAGGCGTTCGGGGGCAATACCCAAGTGATAGCCGTACCGAATGCACTGCATCAGCGCCACCGTGCGCCACGCCCCTCCCTGCTGCCATCTCCGGCTAGAAGTTGTCATTTCTGAGGACAAAAACGCCACTCGCCCTGCTCTCTGCATTCGTTTCGACATCTCCAAATCTTCCAGCAACACCTGAGCGGGAAAGCCTCCTAGCTGCTCGAGAACAGAGCGACGGATAAAAATGCCCATATCCCCCGTAAAGAGTCCGGTGAGGCGCGATCGCGCATTTATCCCCCAACTAATCGCGGAATACGGCCACTCTGTCGCATCGAGCCGCACTTGAAACCGCCCGCCGATCGCCTCAGCATCGGCCAACACATCCCGAATCGCCTGTAGGCCATCCACAGGGAGTCGCGAATCAGCGTGTAGAAATAGCAAAATATCCGCCGTCGTTTGGGTTGCCCCCCAGTTCATCTGAGCCGCCCGCCCGCGCTCGGGAGAAACTGCCACGTCCAAAGAATACGGGCAGGATTTCAAATAGTTCAGAGCGATCGCCTCCGTTCCATCTGGCGAGCCACCATCCGACACGATGACTTCAAACGGCAGTGCTTGTCGTTCGAACTGCTGCAAACACGCCAGCACCGTGCCGGATTCTTGCCAAGTAGGAATCACGATCGCGATCTCAGCTTTCATCTGGCTCCCCCCACCTAGCTTCCCCCCCAACTGGCTACACTGACCGATAGTAGCGAGCGTGACTCTCGCATCCCACACGTTTTCGGAGCGATCGCCATGACGGAATGGAC
>JBCBTL010000730.1:0-1965 GCA_039818705.1 Cyanobacteria bacterium J06639_1 | reverse complement strand
TCATTGCCGCGCACGAGCCAAGCTTCCAACAGCGTGAAGTACTGCTCGGTGGGATTGAGGGCGTTCCAGCGATCGCGAGCGGCAGAATCGATCGTCCAGTACTGCTGCTTCCCTTTCGCTTTGAGAGTTATCATGCCCGTCGCGCGCAGCAGCAGATAGAGGCCGTGAATGTTGGGATATGACTTCTGTTGAGGTCGCTTCAGTGCGATCTCGATGGGATGCGTGAGCCGCTGATTGAGTGCAGCCAACTCCTTCAATGGGAAGTGGCGCAGCTTGCCGCTGGCTTTCATTCCAGCTTCGTCTACGAAGGCGATCGCCGTTTGAAAGTCTTGCAGAATCGTACCGGGTGCGGTCTCAGAAATCGCCTGAGCTTTGAGGGTGGCGATCGCCTTTTCCGACACCATCGAGAGATCGGCAGGCGCGATCTCACCAGGGCGATCGAACTCCTCTTCCTCCAATTCAGCCTGAAACGATTGCAGCATTTCCTGCTCTAGCTGCTGTCGAATCGCGATCGGATCGCCCCCAGACATCAGCTCCATCGTGGTAGCCACGTCGAGCATTTTATTGAGAATGACGTTGGGATCGACCATCGTGCCCGCCTCAGGAAGTTCGACCCCCAACATGTCGAACAGTTCCTTCACGTCTTCAGGCGGAGCGACCATCGGCACTTGAGGCAGGTCGGGAAATTCAGTGGTGACGTTCTGTTGGTTGTAGACCGCTTGAAAGGCGGACACTTGCTCGGGCGAGGTCATGTCGTAGCCTGCGTTTTGCCCCGCCATCAAAAACGATTTAGCGGGGCCGCCCCTGGCCGGATCGGCCATCCACTCGCGAAACTGTCCGTCAATGGATTGGAGATATTTGGCGATCGCCCCCGCGCTGCGAAATCGATAAGTCTCTTTCAAATACGTCCAGAAGGCGACGAGTTCGGGAATGGCACTATCGGCGACTTGAGGGTCGGGCAGAGTGAGCTTGCGGGGCAAAATGGCGCTCATCACAGTTTGCGCGTCCCGCTTCGTCATTTTGGGAATTGTACATTCGCCATAGAGATACGCCATTTCGACGAACGTTGCGATCCAGTTGCCAGCCTCGGGATGCTGGGCAGCGTAGGTTTGGCCGATCTCTGAGGCTAGAAACTCTTCGACGACATGTGTGATGTACTCGTCGAAAATGGGTTCGACTTCGTCGTAGGTCAGCGTGTCGAGTTGGCGGATGTTGAAAGTCATCAAAGCCTCACGTGTGCTGTTGTTTGGGGCGATCGCGATCGAAATCAGCTGAGTTGCCTCTCTGGCTAAGATAAAGGCTGCAAAGAATATCAGAGGGATATAAGTGATTCGTAGTTTTCGGCTAGCCCCGATGTCGCCAGGATTTCGCTGGCTCACCGTGGGGCTGTGGATATTATCCGCTGGTTATATGGTCACCGGGATATTCTGGGGGCCGCGTTTCTTGGTTGTCATTGGATTATTTCTAATCGCGATTTACGGGAGCGTGTGGTTTGCCTGGCGACCTTCGCACATTAATCTCACTCCCACCTCCATCGATATCGTGTCTCCTTTGTGGCTGCGACAGCTCGCGATGAAAAATGTCAAAGCCGTGCGCCCGCTCACGCAGCGCGAGTTTCGTCGAGAGTTTGGCCGCACGATCCGCATTGGCGCTGGCGGATTGTGGGGCGGTTTCGGCTGGTTGTGGACAGCAAAACGGGGCACGATCGCCTTTTACATTTCCCGCCAAAACAATTACGTGCTCGTCGAACCTATTGTCGGCAAACCCCTCATCATCACCCCCGAGAAACCAAAAATGTTTGTTAAAGCGTTGCGGGCGGCGATCGCTTAGCGACTGAGAGCGATTGTGGTACTCAATAAGTATCGTCGAATAAAAATTTCTCCTGCACGTAAAATTACACCGAGTGTAGATTGATTCAGGACGAATCGATATACACTCGGTGTAATTTTACGTGCAGGAGAAATT
>JBCBTL010000729.1:0-1971 GCA_039818705.1 Cyanobacteria bacterium J06639_1 | reverse complement strand
GTCAAGCAAATTACAGGTGAACTCGACCTTGCTGAAGGCATGTCTCGCAAAGGGTTAATCCTCTCTTCGCTGACGCGCCTCAAACAAATTTGCAATCATCCGCGCCAGTTTTTACAGGATGAAAGTGAGTTTTCAGCAGGGCGATCGCACAAGCTCAGCCGCCTCAGCGATATGGTTGCCGAGGTGATTGCCGAAGGACAAAGCTTACTCATCTTTACTCAGTTCACGGAGTTGGGATCTGCACTCGAACACTTCTTACGCCAACAGCACCAGCTCAATACTTACTACCTGCACGGAGGTACATCTCGCAAAAAACGCGAACAGATGATTTCTGAGTTTCAGGAGCCACAAACAGAAGCCTCAGCGTTTATTCTGTCACTTAAAGCAGGAGGTGTTGGTATTACGCTCACGAAAGCCAATCACGTATTCCACTTCGATCGCTGGTGGAATCCTGCTGTCGAGAATCAAGCCACCGATCGCGCGTTTCGTATCGGGCAAACCAAAAACGTGTTCGTGCACAAATTCGTAGCGATCGGGACATTGGAAGAGCGGATTGACGAGATGATTGAAGACAAGCAGAAATTAGCGGGAGCGGTCGTCGGCTCGGATGAATCTTGGCTCACCGAACTGGATAATGAATCATTTCAACAGCTCATCGCCCTCAATGCGTCGGCTGTGCTTTAGAGAATTGTGGGAGGCTGCAATGCCGCATGTAACTCGAACGTGGTGGGGAGAGCGATTCTTACAGTCCATTGAGACCTTTGCCGATGCCGGTCGCCTTCAGCGGGGGCGATCGTACAACAACGACTATCGCTTGCTGACTTACAAGATTGAAAACGGTCGCGTGAGCGCTACCGTGCGGGGCAACATCAATCACTATTACGGCGTGCATAAAGAACCGAAGTATCGAGTTAGTTTGACCCTTCAGCCAATTTCAAAAGAGGAATGGTCGGCGATCGCCCAACACCTCGGCTCGCGCGTAGGAGCGTTAGCGAAATTATTGCTCGACGAGATGCCTGAAGATATTGAGGATAGTTTTAGCATCGTCGATCGCACGTTACTCCCCACCCATTTTCACGATTTTGAGGCCAAGTGTTCCTGCCCGGATTGGTCGTACCCTTGCAAACATTTGGCTGGTGTGATGTATCGAATAGCGCAGGACTTGGATCGCGATCCGCTGCTGCTCTTCGAGCTGCGCGGTTTGTCTCGTGAGGAGTTGAAAGAGGAGCTTACATTAACGCCGCTCGGGCTAGCGATCGCGGACGAGTTGGACGCATCGAGCGATCGCGATACTCTCCCCGAACCGGATGACTCTCTTTTCACTCGTCCTGGAGAAGTGGCGATCGCCGATCTTCCTCCAAACCCCAAAGATTTCTGGCAAAGCCCGTCTCGATTGCCTGCTTCGAGTGCGACGAATCAACCTGCTGCGGTTTCGGCGATCGCGATCAAAAAACAGGGGGACTATCCCGAATTTTGGCCGAAGCAGAAGTCATTCATTGCCATGATGGAAGCTCTTTACCTGCGTGTAAAAACGAAGACGAAAGATCTAATGTGAACGCGAACTTATTCAGCGACAGCTCGATATTTCCGTGTTGCGAACGCTGGCTTGCCCAGCCTCGGAAAGGTCGGATGTAAAGCTGATGGAATAGTCGAAAGGTGATTTTCCTTCGCAGATAAAAGGAGAGCGATCGCTTTTCCTCGGCGAGAAAAAAGAATCGGCTCTCACGCGCAGCTCGTCGTTCGCAAAATCTAGCTCTTTCACGACGACCGTATTGCTTCTACCACTGCTCAGTTGTGCCGTGAGAAAGGTGGCTGCATCAACATCGCCCGTGTCAGGGTTGATGCGGGCTAACACTGCGACTTTTGCTCCGCCTCCGCGTCCGTAGCTCTCCAACCAGTTGCCTCGGGCAAATTCGCGAAAATCCTCCGTGGAGTTGCCTTGCGTGCCTGTCGAACTGAAGACGGCGTAGA
>JBCBTL010000728.1:0-1973 GCA_039818705.1 Cyanobacteria bacterium J06639_1 | reverse complement strand
TGCCCACGATCGCCGTTTTGCCATCCCGACTGAAAGCAATCGCCTGTACCCGTCCGCGATGCATGGGGGGCACGATGCGTTCAGACATGGGGCCTCGCGATCGCGCTTGCCGCTCCAGCCGCCGCGTTTCGTTGAGCTTGACCTGTGAGGGTCGCACGAGAGGAGACAGTGCCCACAATCCCACAAGCGCGAGTCCAGTAACCCCAAACCAGCGACGAATCGGCCAGCCCAGTTTGGCCTCCAGGGGTGACGGTCGCTGCGAGATCGAGCTTTCGTCGCGGGTTGCGATCGCGGGCTGCGCAGTTGCCAGTAAAGCTGCTTTGCGCTGCGTCAACCTCATCGCAACAGCGTGGCGCGAGGGCAGCAGCTTAAAGGCGAGTGGTAGGTGACGCGGATGCACGCGATCGTAGTCGAGTTGGGCGAATTGGTTCGCGTTCTGACGAGAACTATTAACGTACAGCGGCATAGCAATCCGGCTGGACAGGCGCAGTACGATGCGTTTCGTGAGGGAGAGATCGCAGCGATCGCGTTTGACCGCGAGGTGATGGAGCGCAGAGACGCCGTCCGCGCTGGAGAGGTGGAGGTAAGCGATGAAACGACCGTTGGCGATCGCCACCCACTCCTGCTGAACGTCAAAGACGAGCGCGCGTAGGATGACAATTCCCACGACCGTCAAGCCGTAGGCGACAGACGAAGTCGTGCCCTGCCACACGAAGAGAACGTATGGAGTGAGCGCTTTCGTTGCCAGCCATCCGTAGATAAGCCCAGCGACGATCCACTGCGGCAGAAGGCAAATCGTACAGGCGAGGCTAAACCAAGCCCACGTCACGAATCGCGATCGCCGAAAAGCGCGATCGCGCCAAAAGGCTCGATACACTCGCCACCGTTGCTGGAACCCGCGCACGAGGTGAATGGAGACACCTGGGGGAAGCTGAGAGGCAGTGGAGCAGGATTCAAGAATTTCCGTAGGCGGCTCTTGCAGCACGATCCAGACAAAAAAGTCGGCGCTCGGTCGATGCAGCGATCGTGGCAGTGCCTCGCGTTTGACGACTTCAAATCCCAAGCGCTGATAGAAGGGAAGCAGAGACGGCACGCAGGTCGCGTACAGCGGATACAGGTTGCGATCGGCTTGTTTGAGGGTTGTCTGAAGAAGTTCCGTGCCGATGCCCTGCCACCAATACTCAGGCTCTACGTTGAGGGAGGCCAGGACATTGACCGATTCAGTGCGGGTAGCGGGCGTTACGAACGTGACCCGAGTGACAGTGGCCTGACCGATCGCGCGATCGCCATTAGATGCAATCCACGTTTCGGAACGCTGGCGCTTGTAGTTTTCGCGAAACAGGAACCCGAACAGCCTCTCAAGTCCCCACAAAATGGCCAGGGCGATCGCGAAGGGGCGTAAAGCGTGCCACGCACTGGCGATCTCGATCGGTAGACTGACGACTCCCTGTCCGTCAGGAAGAGATTGATTGTCGAACAGATAAAGAGCTTGGGCGCGTTCTCGCAGCCGCCAAATCGCAGAGGTGGTCGCTCGCAATCCGAGAATGCCAATCCCGAAGGCCAAAATGGGGAAAAGACCTTTCAGCCACGAAGGCTTCCATAAGCGCCACACGTCTTCAGGAGTGGCACGCCAGATAGAAAAGTCAGGCGATCGGCGACCATTATGGGTGCTTTCAGGTGTATCCATAGTGTTGAAGTAGACCGTTGAGATAGCTATGGGTGCGCAATGGATGCAGATTGCACAAAATCATTGCGTCCAATCTTCAAAAGACAATCCAGGAACCTGTTCGAAATCACGTGCGTTGCGAGTAAGCAGTATGAGATTGTTAGCGATCGCAATGGACGCGATCCGAAAATCCATTCTCATGCGCTTTGTAATACGTACTTCCTGACTTAGGCGATTGTAAATGCCTACTGCCCTATCATCAAAGGGCAGAATAATGGCGTATCTATAGGCACTTAAGATACTGGAG
>JBCBTL010000727.1:0-1974 GCA_039818705.1 Cyanobacteria bacterium J06639_1 | reverse complement strand
GTCAATGCCAGCATTTGCTGTTACGATTTGGCATTTTATCGACTCTCAAATGCCAAGATGGCTGGACGCTGACAGTTAACGATTCGCGATCGTTCAAAACATTCATGGCTGAAGTCGGTATCTCAGCTTGTGCGTCCGAGTTGAATGAGATCCGCAAATTTTTAAGTAATGATGAAGGGGAAGGCGATCGGATTCCGGCAGAGATTTGGCATGATATCGACCGCGCCAAGGGAAACGAGTCTTGGAGATCGCTGGCAGAGCGCGCAAATGTGACTGAGTGCTCGTATGGAAATGCGCTTTCTCGTGAAGACTTCTTCAAGCTAGCTCTGGCGCTTGATAATTTAGAGCTGCAGGCATTGGCAACGAGCGATATTTTCTGGGATGACATTATCGCGATCGCGCCTGCAGGAGTGCGGCAGGTTTACGATTTGACAATTCCCGAAACGCATAATTTTATCGCTAATGATATTTGCGTTCACAACACGGCAATTTGCATCAATATCGCTCACAACATTGCTGCAGAAAGTAAATTTCCTGTCGCTATTTTTAGTTTGGAAATGTCGCGGGAACAGCTCGTTCAGCGTTTGCTCTCCAGTGAAGCGCGGATTGAGGCCAATCGATTGCGATCGGGGCGCATTAGCGAGAACGAGTGGCAGCGATTGAGTCAGGCGATCGGGCATTTGGCTCAGCTTCCCATCTACATCGACGACACGCCCAACTGCACGGTGACCGAAATTCGCTCGAAAACCCGACGCTTGCAGGCGGAAACTGGTGGCTCACTCGGCATGGTGCTGCTGGACTATTTGCAGCTCATGGAAGGAGCGGGGTCTGAAAACCGGGTATTGGAACTGGCGCGGATTACTCGCGGTTTGAAGGGGTTGGCAAAAGAGCTGAATGCTCCCGTCGTCATTTTGTCGCAGCTCAGTCGGGCGGTTGAGTCCCGTCAAGACAAGCACCCGCAGCTTTCTGACTTGCGGGAGTCTGGCTGTTTGGTTGCGGACACACAGCTCGTTGATGCCGATACGGGCAAAGTGTGGACGATCGCTCAACTCGCCAACGCATTGGAATATCCGCGACTGTGGAGCTGGAACGATCTCGATCGCCTGGTGCCGCAGCGCCCGCAGCGAGTGTTTTACAGCGGTCACAAGCCTGTTTACGAACTAACCTCGCAAACCCGCACGATTCGAGCTACTGGCAATCATCCTTTTTTGACTCGCGATCGTGGTTGGCAAGCATTGGAGCGACTCGGTGAGGGGGAGGCGATTGCCGCAGCGGAGTCGGGCGAGCTGGTTTGGGTGGAAGTGGACGTGATCGCGCCCTGCGGCATGGCGGACGTATTCGACATTACAATGCCCGCGCATCACAACTTCGTAGCTAACGACTTAGTCGTCCACAACAGCATCGAGCAGGATGCTGACTTGGTGCTAATGCTCTACCGCGCTGAATATTACGATCCCAATACGGTGGATAAAGGACTTGCCGAAGTCGTCATTGCCAAACATAGAAATGGGCCGACGGGCATCGTTAAATTGCTCTTCGAGAATCAGTACACTCAATTCCGCAACTTAGCGACCCCCAGTGGTTAGGCGATCGCATTAGGGAACGGGTCATGCTGAACGTGCTGACACTTTCGCGATGGTGACGGACAATCGGGTGCGTACGTTTCGCACGAACGCTGCTGTGGATCGATATTTCGCGATCGCCTCTCGGTTTTCCCCTGAAGAGCCGGTGAAATCAGTACAGCCCTGTGGTGAGGGGCTGATTAACGACACGTATCTCGTGAAGCGAGAGGGAACGGCACCATCCTTTATTCTGCAACGGCTGAATACTCAGGTTTTCCAAAAGCCCGAGCGGGTGATGAACAATTTGCGCGTTTTCACCACCCACGCTCGCGATCGCTTGTGCAGTTATCCTCTAGGCGATCGCCGCTGGGAAGTTCCGCAGGTTTTGAGTGCCGGGAAGTGTGATTTCTGG
>JBCBTL010000726.1:0-1980 GCA_039818705.1 Cyanobacteria bacterium J06639_1 | reverse complement strand
AATGTTGATTCCGTGCCCGTGATATCTTATATTCATTAACCGGATCAGTAAGGGGAATTCATGGGTTCTGCCGCAAAAATCCAGGATGATACACTTGGACTCTATTGTTCTGATGTTATCGACTGATTGCTCCGAGTCCATGTCTCATCCCGCTCTGTTCAAGTGAAAGCAGTTTCAATTCGAAATCATTCTGCGCACGGTCCGGTGGTACTGCCGCTATGCTTCGAGTTATTGGGATTTGGAGGAGATGATGGCGGAGCGGGGTGTGTCGGTCGATCACAGCACCCTCCATCGATGGGTCTTGCAGTATGGTCCAGAGCTAGACCAGCGGTGTTGGCCTCATCTGCATCCCACCAACGATTCGTGGCGAGCGGACAGGACCGATATCAAAGTCCGCAAACAATGGAAGTATCTGTATCGCGCTGTGGATGCAAGCGGTCAAACCTTAGACTTCTTGCTGAGTGCCAGGCGCGATGCCAAAGCGACCAAACGCTTTTTCAAAAAGGTATTGAAGGAACAGCACACTCAGCCCCCACGGGTGATCAACGTCGATTAGCATGCGGCGTATCCCCCAGCTGTCGAGGCGCTGAAGAAGACAGAGCAGGGCTCTTCCCGACTTTTGATACTGGTGGCGAAATATTCCTTAACGAATGACTAGCCATTGACCGAGAGTTTTATAGGATGGTCAGCAATCAATATCGTCAGGGTTTTTGTCCGATGTCATTACAGCCACAGGCTAAATATGTTGTACCAGTCGAAACGGCTAACGTTGCCCATGCGATTTTTCCCAAGGGCAATCTATGCATTACTCTGGCGGATACGCTGAGTAAGTTTGTCAGCGACCAGGATTTCAGCGAGATCTATGCCCTCCGAGGTCAACCTGGCGAGTCACCATGGCGGCTTGCATTAGTCACGATCTTACAGTACGTCGAAGGCTTGACAGATCGTCAGGCAGCCGATGCTGTACGCAGCCGTATCGACTGGAAGTATCTGCTGTGCCTGGAGTTGACCGATAGGGGTTTTCACCACACGGTGCTCAGTGAGTTTCGCACTCGCCTCGTGAGCGAACAAGCCGAAGGTCTGGTTTTTGAGCGCCTTCTGAGGCTTTGCCAGGACAACGGCTGGCTCAAGGCTCGAACCCGGCAGCGAACGGATTCAACCCATGTCTTAGCAGCTATTCGTGCGGTGACCCGACTGGAGTGTGCTGGAGAAACCTTGCGAGCCGCGCTCAATGCCCTAGCGGTGTCAGCCCCAGACTGGCTGCGTTCTCAGAGTCAATCGGAATGGGTAGAGCGATACAGTGAGCGGATTGAAGACTATCACTTGCCCCAGTCGAAAAGCCAACGAGTGAAACAGGCAGAAATCTATGGAGAAGACGGGCTGCAGCTATTGAATGCTATTTTTGCAAGCACCAGCCCAAGCTGGTTACGTCACATTCAGGCTGTCGAGACTCTCCGACGAGTCTGGGTTCAACAGTATTATTGTCATGACAACACGATTCGCTGGCGCGTTCAGGGTGAGATACCGCCTGCCTCGGTCATGGTGAGTTCTCCCTACGAGCCAGATGCCCAGCAAAGAAAAAGACAACCTCTTGGGTGGGCTATAAAGTGCATGTGAGTGAGACATGTGAACCGGGCGAACTGCATCTCATTACCAATGTTGAAACAACGCCAGCACCGGTCGATGACGGGAATGTGACAGAGACAATCCATACCTCGCTCGACATCAATAACTTACTTCCAGATAAACATATTGTGGACACCGGCTATCTTGATGCCGAACTTCTAGTGACGACAGACGAACAATATCAGGTGGACTTATTCGGGCCAACGCGAATCAATCATCGATGGCAAGCAAAGGCAGGAGAAGGATTTGCCGCTGATGATTTTACGGTTGATTGGCAAAATCACTCAGTGACCTGCCCGGAGGGAAAGTCCAGTGCCTCTTGGACACCCGCGATTGATGGTCGAGACAATGAGG
>JBCBTL010000725.1:0-1986 GCA_039818705.1 Cyanobacteria bacterium J06639_1 | reverse complement strand
ACTCGAACCCGTCATGGGCATCATCCGCTATATGCCCGCCCCAGCCTTCACGCCCCTACTGATTATTTACTTAGGACTGGACGAGCCGCCCAAAATCGCCCTCATCTTCATCGGCACGGTGTTTTTCAACACGCTCATGATCATGGATGCCGTGAAGTTCGTGCCCAAAGAACTGCTAGAGGCCACGTACACGCTCGGGGGAACGCGCCCGCAGGTGCTTTTGCAAGTCATCGCCCCTTACGTTGTGCCCAACATCCTGGATGCCTTCCGGATCAATATGGCCGCCTCGTGGAACCTCGTCGTTGTGGCAGAATTGCTAGCGGCAGAAGTGGGATTAGGCAAGCGGATTCAGCTCGCCCAGCGCTTTTTCAAAACTGATGAAATCTTCGCCTGTTTGATCGTCCTGGGACTGATCGGATTCGCGATCGATCTGTCCTTGCGGTTAATCCAGCGGGCGACGTGCAAGTGGGCGGTTGACTGATCCTGATGGCCGTTGAGCCTGACTGGAGGTGACTCTGTTGAGGTGCGATCGCCCTCTACCCGCAGTCGAGCCACTGTTCCAGCTCGCGTTCTTTTTCCGCTACGTTGAGCAAATGCAACCCGAAGTCTTGCGAGAGCGCCTCGCACACTCTAATACCGCGCACGCTGTTTCCCTTCGCATCCAGTAACGGCGAAAACGTCCCGATCCCCAGCTTGCTTGGAGCGACCGCAATAATCCCTCCTCCTACGCCGCTTTTGGCAGGCAATCCCACTCGATACGCCCATTCCCCCGAAGAGTCGTAAAGCCCGCAGGTCAACATCACGCTCACGACATCCTGCACGTAATGCCGCTCCAGCGCTCGTTCTCCCGTCACCGGATTGATGCCGCCGTTCGCTAACGTGGCTGAAACCATTGCCAGATCGCGAGCGTTGACCAAAATCGAACACTGCTGAAAATACAGATCGAGGGTTTCTTCCACGCGATCGCTCACCATGCCGAAATTCAGCATCAAATACGCCATCGCGCGATTGCGGTGACCGCTTTCTTTCTCCGACAAAAACACGGGCATATCGATATCGTGCTTGCGCCCCGTGTACCGCGACAGCATCGCCAGAATGCGCTTGAGACGCTCCGCGCCGCTTTTGCCCTCAATTAAGTCGGTAGTGGCGATCGCCCCCGCATTCACCATCGGGTTGTAGGGACGATTCGTTTTTTCATCTAGCACGATCGCGTTAAACGCCTCCCCCGAAGGCTCCACGCCAACTTTGCAATTGACGTAGTCGCGTCCCCGATCTTCAAGCGCCATCCCGAAGACGATCGCTTTCGAAATCGACTGAATCGCAAAAAGCTGCCGCGTATCCCCCACCTCGAACGTCCGTCCGTCATTCGTAACCACGCAAATCCCGAACCATTCCGGCTTTGCCAGAGCTAACTCTGAAATGTAGGTGGCAACGCAGCCATCGTTGAGATCGCGATATTTGACGTGCAGCTCGTCCAGATAGTGCTGAAACGGTTTGATGTCTGGAATGGTAGAGCGATCGCGGATTTGTAGCTCGCTTGCATCAGACATCTTGGCGTCACCTTGAATCCATGCCGACTGACTGTATCATCTCAGGCGGCTGTGGAAGTCACTGCCGTGTCGAGAACGAGCTGGGAGACAACAGCTCAAGTTCTCGCCACGCGCGATCGATCGATAACCCAGCGGTTGTCGTAGTCTCGGAGTATGAAGAGAGCGACGCAACCAGCCAGCATCGGCAAAGCGGCAAAAAACAAAATGTTGGCATCTGCATATGGGCTTAAAAATTGCTGGTACGACGACACCGTCGATACTCCGTGCATGAGTAAAACAGCGCTGTAACTCCAGGTTTTCTGAAAGCCCATCACGAAAGCAGCGATCGCGATCGATTGAATTCCTCCGAGAATGTAAGATGCGACATTGCTCAGACCGGGAATGAAATAGAACTTGGCAAATACGGCAGCGGCATGTTCTGGATTAATAAATTTAT
>JBCBTL010000724.1:0-1987 GCA_039818705.1 Cyanobacteria bacterium J06639_1 | reverse complement strand
GGCAAACCCGGCAGGAACGCTCACCCCTCGCTGGCCTAGTTCTCGGATCATTTCTCCGAGCGACGCATTTTTTCCTCCTACTAAAGGCACGTCAGCAATGCCGACATCTTCAAACCACAATACGAACGCGCGATCGCGCGAATTCATGCTGTCAAGTTGAGTATTTCGGACGGACGTGGCTGTCATGTTTCGACTGTCCTTTGACGCGGGATGGAGAAAAGATGGAACGTTTTGCCGTCCGACCTTTTCCATACCCATCTATAGAAAAAGAGTTTGAGGAAGATATGAGGCTGGCGATCGCGACCTGCTCCCAAGATTTTGCCGCGTTCGAGACGGTTGCAGCAGAATGCCAGCCCGGAGCAAAGACCTCCAGACTGGCGATCGCTCATCCGAGTGCTACTTGACCAAAACCTTCACTGCTTTGGGCTTTTCATCCTCAACTTTCGGCAACGTTAGCGTCAGAATGCCGCTGTCGTAGGTGGCCTCTACATCAGTGCCGTTCACTTTCGACGGCAGGTGAATCGCGCGCTCGAATTTGCCATACGAGAACTCGGAGCGTTTCATGCCGTTCTCTTCGGTTTCCGATTCGGTCTTGCGCTCGCCCCTCACGGTCACGACATCATCGATCACTTCAATGTCGATGTCTTCGGCATCCATGCCGGGAACTTCCAGCTTCAGCACGATGGCATCATCTTTCACGTCCAACTCGGCAGAAGGCATGAAGGCAAGCTCGCCCATGCCCCCCGTTTCGGGAGTCCAGCGCTCGAACAAACGGTTCATGTCATCGCGCATGGCTTCGAGTTCGTGGAATGGACTCCACCCGAACGGACGCCCGAGGCTTTCAAACGGTCTCCAACGAACGATAGACACGGTTTCTACCTCCGCTATTCAGTAGTCAGTTATAGATTGCAGAGCCTTTCTTTCGATCCTGACCCCACACTTCAATTCTAGAAAAAGAACGTGAGAAAAATGTGGGGTTTGTACGTCGCGATCGCCTCACTCAAATCAATAAAACTAGCAGTATAATTCGAGTGAGAATACTTTCTCATTATCCGAATTGACCGCTGATGTAAGCTTGCGTCGCTTCGTGATTCGGGCAGTCGAATACAGTATGGGTCGTATCGTATTCGACGAGGTAGCCATAGCGACTGCCTTTCTCATTTACGTCTGTATTGAAGAACGCAGTCATATCAGAGATGCGGGCAGCTTGTTGCATGTTGTGAGTCACGATGACGATCGTGTAGTGCTCCTTCAGCTCTCGCATCAGGTCTTCAATTTTTGACGTGGTAATCGGGTCGAGCGAGGAGCAGGGTTCGTCCATCAAGACCACTTCGGGATCGACGGCGATCGCCCGAGCAATGCACAGGCGCTGCTGCTGGCCGCCCGAGAGAGACAAGCCGCTGTGGGAAAGGATATCTTTCACTTCATCCCAGAGGGCGGCGCGGCGCAGGGAGCGTTCGACTAGCTCGTCCATATTGCCTTGGAAGCCGCAAATCATTGCGCCGTAGGCGATGTTGTCGTAAATCGAGTCGGGGAAGGGATTGGGTTTCTGGAACACCATGCCGATGTAGCGACGCACGATCGCGGCATCGACGTGACTGTCGTAGAGGTCGCAGTTGTAGAACGTGACTTTCCCCTTGACCCGCGCGCTTGGAATCAGGTCGTTCAGGCGATTAAAGCATCGGATTAACGTACTCTTTCCACAGCCAGATGGCCCGATTAATGCCGTGATTTGGTTTTTGGGGATGTCGAGGTTGATATCGCTCACGGCCAACGAGTCTCCGTAGTAGACAGAAACATCCTTAGTCGCGAGAATAATCTCAGACTCTTTCAGTTTGTCGCTTGCTACAGCAACTTGAGGACGAAGGCCAGTCAGAACGCTTGATTCAGTCAGCACGATCGAAAGACTCCATCTCGTAAAAGCAAGACTTGCGATAGGGAACTCTGAGTTCCACCTAAACTCTAAATCTAGACTTTGAGGACTTCA